>NZ_CAWNMS010000067.1:0-19961 GCF_963875605.1 Vibrio sp. V04_P4A5T148 | reverse complement strand
AAGATACGCGTTCACCAGCCCTACACTGTGAACATTACTGCTTAACATAACGTGAAAGGTCCCAAGTCAATATGAGCCCAGAGAAACATCTCTCAGACTGGCAAGCCAGCCAAACGATTGCTGAATCCATGTCCCCCCTCATCGGCCAGCTTTATCGCCAACAAGGTGTTGAAGTGGTTTTATTTGGAAAAACACTCATCAACGCCACCACCATTGATATCATCAAAGCACATCGTGTTGTCCGTCGCTACACGGGCGAGGCGCTTTCAACCCAGCAAACGATGCCGATTTTACAAAAGTTGACCACGCTTGCTCTGTCGCCATGTCGTATCGACATTGGCCAACTTGCTCATCAATTTTGGCAACAACATGATGATGAACATGGCCTTGAGGATTACCTGCTAACGGCGCTTAATGGTGCGTTGAATGGTGAAACACTCAGTGAGCCTAAGGATGTGGTGCTGTACGGTTTTGGTCGTATTGGTCGCTTGCTGACTCGTCTTTTGATAGAAAAAAGTGGCCCGGGCTATCCACTGCGCTTGCGAGCGATTGTCGTTCGTGGGGGTAAAGCTGGAGATTTAGAAAAACGGGCAAGCTTGCTACGCCGTGACTCAGTTCATGGCCAGTTTAACGGCAGCATCATCATCGATGAGGCTCGTAAGGCCATTATTGCCAACGGCAATTATATCCAAATCATCTACGCCAATAAGCCGCAAGAGGTTGATTACTCAAACTATGGTATTCATAACGCGTTAGTGGTCGACAATACCGGTGTCTGGCGTGATAGCGAAGGGCTTAGCCAACACTTGAACTGTCAAGGGGCAAGTAAAGTGCTGCTGACAGCACCCGGCAAAGGTGAGATTAAAAATATCGTGTTCGGCGTAAACCACGCCGATATTCAGCCCGAAGACACCATTATCTCAGCCGCCAGTTGCACCACCAACGCTATCACGCCGGTACTGAAAGCAATTCATGATCAATATGGCGTACTTTCTGGCCATATCGAAACGGTGCACTCTTTTACCAATGACCAAAACCTTATCGACAATTTCCATTCAGGTGAACGACGTGGCCGCAGCGCATCGCTCAACATGGTGTTAACCTCAACGGGTGCCGCCAAAGCGGTTGCCAAAGCGTTACCTGAACTCGCTGGTAAGTTAACCGGTAATGCGATTCGTGTCCCCACGCCAAACGTGTCGATGGCCGTGGCTAACCTCAACTTAGCCAATGCAGTGAATAAGCAAGATCTTAACGCGTATTTACGTGAAATGGCGCTTAGCTCGCCGCTTTCAGCGCAAATTGATTACACCGACTCAACAGAAATTGTCTCAAGTGATTTGGTTGGCTCTCGCCATGCTGGCGTGGTTGATGGCGCAGCGACGATCGCTCAAGACAACCGCTGCGTGCTCTACATTTGGTATGACAATGAATTTGGCTACAGCGGCCAAGTTGTACATTGTATGGAGCAGATGATGGGCGTTCGTTACCGAACTTTCCCAGCTACCGCCTAGTAAACGGCTTAATATTGTTTTTATCTCCACAACATAATAATAGTGAGTGTTTATCTCACCTCCCCCTGCTTGCCGCCTTTTGATATAAGGCGGCTTTTTTATGAAGTGATCAGTTCAATGAGACTTCAACGTCCGAAACTAATCTGCTCGAACACGCTAAGACATAGCCTTGTTCACGTAGCACCTTCTGGTCATTTAAAGCCAAAGGTTGCAAAATATTCATCAAGTTTCGATGAGGAATGCTGGTGCAGTTGGTCCGATATAAATTTCTTTCACACCCAATGCGAGTAGCGTCAGATCGATAACGATCGCCTTTTGTTCAAACCAAGAAAGAACTAATGTCAGTGGGAGTTCATTCACACCACAAACAAAGACACCAAAATGACTCAAAATTTGAACTACCTGTCAGAGTCCCAATATTATTGGGGGAATGAACGTCGTCCATACAACTCCAAAAATTAGAGACACAACATTCATGTTGGATTCATCTTGGCTGCGTTAACCTAGCTTCAATTCAGAAAGAGGTACAGGTTATGAATAGATTTATTGTGACTACATTTGCGCTGGTTGTAGGGTTTTTTGCGTTGATGCTGAGTTTGCTGCTCGCCATTCCTCTCGCTATTGCAGCGATCATCACTGGCAAACGTATAGAAAAGCAGCTCAAGCGCCACACCTTTACGTCAAAAAGCGGCTACGTTATTGAAGGTGAATATGAAGAAAAAACTCAAGCACACTATCGATGAACAACCCTATTCGCACTCTTTCATTGGCACGGCGAAACTCATTAGAAGCGGGAGGCATTTCCTCCTGCTTTTTTGGTATCAACTAAAGAGTCATGACGACACGGATGGCAAGCGCAATCAGTACTACGCCCGACAAACGGTCAATCAATACGGCACGCGCGCGCAGTTTATCGAGTAATATTGGGCTAGAAAGAATTAAGGTGATGAACGTATACCAAAGCCCGTCCACTAAAAATGGTGTTAACACAATAATAGCTTTGCTGCTCAGTTCGTTGCCGATGGCGACAAATTGACTGAATAACGCGATGAAAAATAGCGCGATTTTAGGACTAAGCAGAGAAATCAATAATCCCTCTTTAGCCGACTGCCACACACTGACCGTCTCACCCGATTCTAATTTAGCCGCCACGCCCCCTTTTGAACGTAATGCATTGATACCCAAATAGGCCAAATACAACGCGCCTGCATAGCCTACGGTCTTAAACAGTAAGGGGGATTGATGCAGTACAACCGCTAAGCCAATTAAGGTAATGAAGGCATAGACACCAATACCAAATGCGTGCGCCCACGCCGTTGCAAACCCACTTTTACGCCCACCAGCGAGGCTGTGTTTGGCCACCATCGCTAGGCTTGGCCCTGGCGACATCGCGCCTAAAATACAAATGGTAAATAGTGATAACCAAACGGTGAATGTCATGGATTTCTCGCTGTTGTTTCGGTGATTTAAGGTAATGACGATAACGAAATGACTCGCATAACGCTACCTGAATGTGGCGCTGCCCAAACGACCTGTTGTTGCAGGTTAGCCGTTGCACCCAATGGGCATAGGCAAACTGAGATAGATGCATATTATTTCGCTTCAGCGTATGCTAACCGCCAGGACGATATTTGGGAACGGAAGCCGTGAATAAGTTAAAACAAGAGATCACCTTGCTGTCTGGTATTGGACAACTTTCCACCACTTTAATGGGAACAGGGCTATTTATGATCCCAGCGATTGCCGCTGGGATTGCAGGTGAGCTCTCACTGTGGGCATGGCTACTGCTTTTTGTGGCGATTTGCCCGATTGCACTGACGTTTGCCGCTCTGGGTAAGCGTTACCCTAACGCCGGCGGAACCGCCTACTTTGTCCGCCAAGCTTTTAACGCTAAGTTGGAACGCTCGGTTGCTTGGCTTTTTGTCAGCGTGATCCCTGTCGGCGTTCCAGCCGCTGTCGCATTGGCGGCAGGCTTTGCTCAACAACTCCTCCCTGCGCCACTGAACTCGGCGATGATAGCGCAAGTATTAACCGTACTGTTGCTGATTGCGGTCAATTTGGCGGGCACCAAATCTTCCGGGCAATTACAAACCGTTATTGCGCTGAGCATTTTCGTATTAGTTGGTGCTTTTTTCTGGATAGGCGATGTTGGTGCTGCAGATTTAACCATGCCCGCACTCAGCACGGACAGTATTTGGCCGATTGGCGCTGCACTCGGAGTGATGTTCTGGTGTTTTGTTGGCATTGAAGCGTTCGCTCATATGGGAGAAGAGTTTAAAAACCCACAGCGCGATTTTCCGATCGCGATCATTGTCGGCTGCTTTGTGGCTGGAATCACCTATTGGGCATGCTCGGTAGTCATCCTCAAATTTGGTGCGTATGGCAGCGCAGAATTTGATAGCACCTCCATTCCTTGGCTGAGCGAACAAATTTTTGGTAGCAGTTTGGCAACGGTGATAAGCCTTATCGGCTTTTTTGCATGCTTTGCGAGCATCAATTTATACACGCAAAGCTTATCTCGCATGGTGTGGGCACAAGCAAGGCAATATCGACCAGAAAGCGCAATCGCCAGAATTTCAATCCGCGGCGTCCCAGCCAATGCAACCATTGCTGTTGGAGTTGTGTTAATGGCTTCTTGCCTGCTTGGTGAATGGTCTGGTCTTAATCTGGAATTTTTCCTAAAACTTGCGAATGGAATCTTTGTCTTAGTTTATCTGTTAGCGATGTTCGCCGCTTATAAATTGCTCAGTGGCATCAACAAACTGTTGGCGGCGATTTCATTGATCCTCTGCACTGCGGTATTTATCTGCTTAGGCTGGTCAATGCTGTATGCTCTGACTATCTTCATTTTGCTCTCTTTACCTTGGCAACGTTTGGCAAGAAAAAGTCAGCCGAAGCAAGAGCTTTAACGTATCGCTTACCTTGCGGTATTGCCGTGCCCACTTAAGTGGGCATCATTCTGCAAATAAAAAATTTTGCCGAAAATAAAAGGCTCTCAATATAGAGAGCCTAAAAAATAGCAAGGAGAGGATATTAAATTTAAGTGCGGATGTGCTTAATCGCGCTGTTTAACTCATCGACATTACGTTGCAAATCAACAACGACAGGCCCGAGTTGATTGATGGCAACGTTCATATCCCCCGAAAGGGCTTTAATGTTACTAAGATTGCTGGAAATTTCGTCGCTCACAGCCAATTGCTCTTCTGTCGCAGCCGATATCGACGTATTCAATTTATGGATCTCAATCGCCGATCCTTGAATGGTACCAAGCGCTTCGTTCGCCACCGACATATTAGAGCGCGTTGACTGCATTTTATCAGCACTCACCCGGATCGTTTTGGTCGATTGTTCTGCTTTCTCTTGCAGCATCGAAATCATGCTTTCGATCTCACCCGTCGATTGTTGAGTTCGTTGGGCAAGTGAGCGTACTTCATCCGCTACCACCGCAAAACCTCGACCTTGCTCACCCGCACGAGCAGCCTCTATTGCCGCGTTCAATGCCAGTAGGTTGGTTTGTTCAGCAATCGCTTTAATCACATCAAGTACATTACCAACGTTATTAGACTCATTAGCAAGTTGCTGGATGATCTCGGATGTTTTGGTAAATTCACCCTCTAAATCACCAAATTCATGGGTCGTTTTATCAAAGACCTGTTTACTGGTACTGGCTTCTTTTTCCGCGCTGCCCGCATACTCTTCTGCCATGGTGGTGCTTTCTGCCACACTAGAGAGCGCCGATGTCATCTCTTCCATCGCCGTCGCCGCCATTTCAAGCTGTTGATTTTGTTGATTCGCCACTTTGACGTTTTGTTTAGTGACATCGCTTATCGTTTCAGAGATGGCCGAAATGGTATGGTTTACTTGGTTTATCTTGCTAATGGTAGTGGCATAACTACCAAGCACTTTATTAATAGCACCGCCGATTATACCCAGTTCGTTGTGACTTTTATCGTCAACTCGCAAAGTCAAATCAGAATTTTTGTCTACTTGTTGTAGCAATTTAGCCATAGTATCAATCGGTTTCACCACTTTCCGATTCACCATCACATAACCGATAATAGCGATAGCAAAAACACTGAGTAATGAGATATTTCCAACCAATACCGTACTTTTTACTTTCTGCGCCGCATCCATGAATTGTTTATTGGTTCGATTTTCTAATTCAATAAAAAACTTATCGATCGGAGCCATGATTTTGGCTTTCTCTTGATGGTATTCATTACTGTGTAAAAGAGAAATCGCCATATTACGGTCTGGCTCTTTTCTAACGGTGTAGTTGCCATTGCTATCAGGATAAAGCCCCTTAACAGCATTCATCGCTTTGACTTCCATATTCACTAAGCCATCTGAATTAGCTTGAGCTTCTTTGAGCAAACTAAACTCTTGCTGAGTAAAACCAAGATCCGTCATCATTTGGTTGAGAGAGATATTCTTACCGTCTGCTTTAGGTTTTTGTCCATATTGCAGCACAAGGTCCCAATATATCGTGTGGTAGTTCTGCGGGCGAGGTTTCTTACCATTACGAATATCAAGAATATCCATGTACATTTTTTCGTATTTTTCATCGCCACTGACCACATAAGTTCGGCCCAACCGAGTTAAGTCATCAGAGCTTTGACGAAGCTCATCGGCCGCTTGGTAAGATTGATAACGAACTTGAGCCATATTATCAACTTGTTGCATTAGCCCATTGAGCTGTAATACCGTCACAACACTAATGACAATACCAATACCGATGACAGCAAACACGAGCTTCATGGTGTTGTTGATATTCATAAAAGTATCCTTCTTCATTTATCAACGAAATTATTTCTGTTTATTCATTATTATTATTGCTTTTAGCATAGGATGAGAATGGCCAAAATGTCGAATTTTACGCCACAATTATTGCGTCAACTTTAAGTACTATCATGCTTCAACTTATTTTTCAGTCGGTACTGGCAACTGAGCCAATACCTCTTTAGCCGCTTCAAAATCAAAATCTTCAATCGCATGCATCAAACTTTTCTTTTGCTCGTCAGACCATAAATTGCATTGTTTAATTTGGTGGATCATATGAATCGCATCAGCATCGTAGTTTTCAACACATTGCACTAATTGTTGGTAGAGCAACGCAATATCACGGTGCTCTTGCTGCGGATGTAATTGTGTCTGCTCCCAATCTCTTAGCTCATCCAACAAAGTAGACATGAACTTTGATACCGTGTTGAGATCTTGAATAGCGGGTTTCGTATGTCGCTGCACAACCCCTTCCATCTCGTTGGCTAGCTGCGCAATAGGCTCAATCCCTAGATTAGCCGCTGAACCTTTTAGGGTGTGCATCACTCGCTCTGCCTCTTCCCACAGCCCCTTATCAATCAATTTAGGGAATGCGGCTATTTCTTGCTGCTGGCTGGCAAGGAAGTGATCCAATATTTCAAAGTATCGCTGCGCATTGCCACCAATTCGGAAAATCGCTTGCTCCACATCAATACCCGTCAATTCTGGGTAGCCAGTGCTCGGTTTCACTTGATTCGGTAATACCGTAGAGGGTACTGGCGTGGTTTCATCCGCCTTTAAATATTTGCGTAATACGTGGTACAAGCGCTGTACATCAATTGGTTTCGCCACATGATCATTCATACCTGCATTTAAACAGTGCTCGACATCTGAAGACATCGCATTGGCGGTCATTGCAACAATCGGTAGCGTTTTCCACTCCTCATGTTGGCGGATCTCTTTCGTCGCACTGATGCCATCCATAATGGGCATCTGCATATCCATCAGCACTAAATCAAAAGCTTCTTGCTGCAATTTCGTCAAAGCTTCTTGCCCATTATTAGCAAGAACAATGCTCAATTGAGTACTTTCTAACAGGCCGAAAGCCACCTCTTGGTTCACTTCGTTATCTTCTACCAAAAGCACTTTTTGCCCAATAAATGTTGGCCTTGTATCATGATCAAGATACTCATGGCTCTGCCTTAATTGCTCGATGCCGTAGCTGTCCATAATGGCATCAAGGAGATTTGATGGGTTCACAGGTTTCACAATCAAGGCATCGACTAATTTACTGTTTTCTCCCACCAAGGAGATTTCTCGGCCGTAAGCCGTGACGAGGAATCGTTTGGTGTTATCAAAAACACCCAATGGTTTCATTCTCTGCAGCAACTCTATGCCATTCATACCCGGCATATTCCAATCAATAAACAGCATATCAAAATGCGTATTGCGAATTTCATCTAGCGCCTCAAAACCGTTACTGACTGACTTCGCTTCAAAATGCATCGCATTGAGCAATGTCATTAAAATATTGCGCGCCGAGTCATTATCATCGACTACCAACGCACGTTTGCCTGCTAGAGCGCTGAGTGGCTTAGCGATATCGCGCATTTTGGCTTCTTGCAGCCCACACTCAACCGTGAATTCAAAGGTGGATCCTGACCCTTCTTCACTGCGAACTTGAATGTCGCCACCCATCAATCCGACTAGCCGTTTACTGATGCTAAGCCCCAAGCCCGTGCCTCCATATTGGCGAGTAATGCTATTATCAGCTTGAGAAAATGCAGAGAATAGAGTGGCTACGTTAGATTCAGCAATGCCAATACCTGTATCAGAAACGGTAAACTTCAAGGTCACGTTGGCGTCGTTTTGCCCCACGACTCGTGCCGAAACGATGATCTCCCCTTGTTCGGTAAATTTCACCGCATTGCCACATAAGTTAACGAGGACTTGCCCCAAACGCAGCGGGTCGCCCACCAAGCCCACTGGAATATGTGGATCGATATCTAATAAAAACTCGATGTTTTTCTCTTGGGCTTTTAGCGAAATCAAGGTGGTGAGGTTATCCAATACCTCATCAAGGCTAAAATCAATGTGCTCAACATTCAGCTTGCCCGCCTCTATTTTGGAAAAATCCAAAATGTCGTTAATGATGCCAAGCAAGTTTTTCGCCGATTCATTAATCCGTGAAATGTATTTTTGTTGCGTAGGATTGAGCTCGGTATTGAGTGCTAGATGGGCCATGCCCAAAATGGCATTCATTGGTGTACGGATCTCGTGGCTCATGTTCGCAAGGAAATCGCCTTTGGCTTGGCTCATGGCATCCGCGGTCTCTTTAGCTTCTCTTAATTGCTCTTCCATCTGCTTGCGATCGGTTAAATCAAGCAAAATTCCGACAATTCCAGAAACTTCACCACGATTATTTTGGAAAGAAGCTTCGTATACCAACATCTCTCTTTTGTGGTGCGAAGCGTCATAGAGAGACAATTCGTAATCTTGCGAAGACTGCTCCTCTCCAAGCCTTTTATGTACTTGGGCAAAAATGGTCGCCGTTTCATTTTGAAAGATATCTTGCGGCGATTTACCGATAATTTGCTCGGCCGACAGGCCAACTAAATCCATAAACTTAGCGTTAATGGTGAGATACGTACCCGAGGCCGACAAGCAATACATGGGGTTCGGCGTCGCATCGAGGATCTCTTGATTCAGTTGAGATTGTTCGAGTACTTTCTGCTCGGCTCGTCGCTGAATTTCAATGTTTTGGCTCAATTGAATACTGACCGATAAGTCATCCAACATTTGCGATAACCACTGGAATTGCAAACTCGACAACGACCCGATAGTACCCAGCTCTAGTAAAGCGACAGGATGCTGATTGACGTGCAGCGGCAAATAATACACTTCGTTAATAACTAACTTGCCACCGTTAAATTCAATGTGACAGTTGCCATCGAGTGCTTTCATCGCATAGGGCTGACCGCTGAGCAACACGCTAAGCTGCGTCGAGGATGGATCGGTGTATTCTCTGGCCGAATGCTCACCATAACCCACTCCAGCCACTCGTTTTAATACGCCCTCTTGATAGATGTACATGCCAACCATTTCCAAAGGAAATTGATGCAGTAAGAATTGCGTAACTTCATTACACAAACGGTCCGTAGAATCGTTTTTGCGCAGGATGATATTGAAATCTTTAAGCAAGGTATTTTGGCTAAGCTGCTCAGCGATATGATGAAACACCACATTCAAACTGTCGATAAAATGTTGCAGCTCTGCATAGGCGGTTTGAGTGATCGTAAAAGCGTAATCTTCCCGTTTGACTTGAGTCACAACCGTTTTGAGTAGCTGACTTAACGGATTGATGTAAAGACGCCACAGCAGAACAAAGGAGGCGATGATCACGCTGAGTAAGGTTAATACTAACGCCAAGTTTATCCATTCATAACGCAGCGCTTCGCTATCGGCACGTTGAATGTTTTGCTCCATGCGTTGCATGATCGATTGATGTGCAGAACCAATCGCCTGCATAATTTTCGCCTTTTCCGCGAAGTATTGGTCACCATAGAGAATAGCCCGAGCCAATTCCAGATCCGGCTCACCTGTGTCGACAAATTCGCCTTGGCTATTCTTTTTCCATCCTTTGATGGCCATGAAGGCTTCTCTTTCGAGTGACACCAGTGAATCAGACAACGTAAGCGCATTTTTGAGCTCTAAAAACTCCACCGATTCAATGCCCGAAAGACGCATTCTATCGAGTAACGAAGGGTTGTCTGGTGCGCCACCCAGTGAACGGGCAAGTAGTTTGTTTTGTGCAACGACATCCCAAAATTCGTACTCATTCCCTTTCGGTAAAGGCACCGAACCATTTCTGACGCTCAGTACATAATTAAAAAGGTTGAGCCACTTTTCATCGCCCGTCGAAGCGTAGGCCCGGGCAAATTTGGTTAAGTGATCTGAACTCTGCTTCAACTCTTGTGACAGACGATAGAATTGGTAAAGTTCGTCGTTCAGTTGTCGACTCTCAGTTCTCAGAGCGGCCACTTTGTCTGTGATACTAAACATCGCAATGGAACATAATCCCATAGCAATAAATAAGACGGTGAATAAAGTTCGGATGGATCGCATGTGAAGCGCCTTCTTAATAATTTTCTCACTCTATTAACGCTGAGATTAGCTATAGTTATTGATAAGTTTAGACTTAAACCCAACCTTCGCCGCTCAATTGCTATTTTTTATTAGGAAAGACTCATGCCCATCGAAAACTTGGACAATTGTACCGTGTTAATCGTCGATGATTCGCCAGATAACCTTGCATTTATGTCACAGGGGTTGGCTAACCGATATCATGTCAAGGCCGCTAAATCAGGCCCGATGGCACTCAGTATCTTAGACAAGTTTTCTATTGACCTAGTGTTGCTCGATATTGTGATGCCGGAAATGTCAGGTTTTGAAGTCATACAAAAGATCATGGCAAACCCTAATACCCAAGACATCCCTGTGATTTTTCTGACCGCAAAAGATAACCCTGAAGATCAAAAACTGGGGTTTGAGTTAGGTGCGGTTGACTATGTATACAAACCCGTAAGCGTACCGTTGCTAAGAGCTAGAGTAGATACTCACCTGCAAAACAAGATCTCAAAAGACATACTGAAAAACCAAAATGGCTACTTGGAAAAAGAGGTGATCAAACGTTCAAATGAATTGGATAAAATGCAAGACGCGGTCGTGTATGCTCTCGCCAGCCTCGCTGAAACCAGAGACCCAGATACTGGTAACCATATCCTGCGAACACAACATTACGTCAAAGCGTTAGCCGAGCAACTGGCTAAGCTGCCAAAATATCAACAAAAGCTAACGCCGAATGTTATTAATACCTACTTTAAAGCCGCCCCTTTACACGATATTGGTAAAGTGGGCATCGCCGACAACATACTATTAAAACCAGGAAAACTGGACAGTGATGAATTTGAGATCATGAAAGGCCATGCCAGCTTAGGGCTACGTGCGCTAGAAAAAGCGGAAAAGATGTCAGGCGCGAAAAATGACCTTATCGATATGGCGAAAGAGATCGCCCATGGGCACCATGAAAAATGGGATGGCTCTGGCTATCCTAACGGTTTACAAGGTGATGCTATACCGCTCAGCGCACGGTTAATGGCTGTCGCTGATGTTTATGACGCTCTGATTTGCCGACGCATCTATAAGGAGCCGATGCCTCACGCCGATGCGAAAGGGATTATTTTGGACGGAAGAGGAAGCCATTTTGACCCTGAAGTCATTGATGCCTTCTTGGCAATAGAAGAGCGCTTTATTTCGATTGCCCATGAATACGCCGACGATTGATATCTTGGTAAGCAACGTATTATTAAACAAAAAGATAAACGTATGAAGGTAACCTTTCGCCCCGCAAGTGACAGCGATTATCAATTTGCTTTTGATCTAAAAAAAGTCGCAGAAATGGATGGTATTACGGCGATATTTGGCTGGGATGAAGAGTTGCAGCAAGTGCTGCATCGCCAAGAATGGCATTCTGGTCTCCCAACGATCATCTGCGCTGATGGCCAACCGATTGGCACTTATTTACTGCAGAGCAAGCATGAAACGCTCTACTTCTCGCGCTTTTTTATTCTGCCAGATTTTCAAAATAGAGGGGTGGGTAGCCAAGTGTTACAACTGGTCGTCAACCAAGCCAATCTGACTCAATACCCATGTAAGCTCTGTTATTTGAAAGGTAGCCCCGTCGGTGCTTTGTATCAGCGATTTGGGTTTACGCACTACCAAATGGACGATGAGTTTTCTCATATGCGTTTCATTCCAACGCCCAAAGGCCAATAGCTCAGTACCCTTTGTGCTATCTTAAATTAAGGTTAGCGATCGGCAAACAGTCTACGCGGCGAGAAAATAAGCTTCATCATTAACGCCAGCCCACCTGTAGCATAACAAAATGGTTACATTTGTTTATTCATATTCATTACTTATTGAATAAAATGCGTGAGCAATCTCTGATTAATGTCGTTTCATTTATAGGGTAAATGGTTGTGTGAACAAGGTTTCATCTTTTTTTAACGTTACGTTAGACAATATTTTCATTAACACCTTTGGATAGGAAACAGATATGTTGTATTTGGAATTTTTATTCCTGCTATTAATGCTCTATATAGGCTCACGCTACGGTGGTATTGGCCTTGGTGTGGTTTCTGGTATTGGCTTGGTCATTGAAGTTTTTGTCTTCAAAATGCCACCCACATCACCACCGATCACCGTCATGTTGATCATTCTTGCCGTTGTCACCTGTGCTTCAATACTCGAAGCGGCTGGCGGATTGAAATACATGCTGCAAGTGGCAGAACGTTTACTGCGTAAGAACCCGAAAAATGTCACTTTGATTGCACCGTTCGTCACTTACGCAATGACGTTTATGCTGGGTACTGGCCATGCGGTATATTCCATCATGCCGATCATTGGTGATGTGGCATTGAAAAATGGGATCCGTCCTGAACGTCCAATGGCTGCGTCTTCTGTTGCTTCGCAAATCGCGATTACCGCTTCCCCAATCTCAGCGGCCGTTGTCTACTACCTTGCTCAATTGTCGAATATTCAACACGAGATCACCTTACTCTCTATTTTGCTGGTCACTGTACCTGCGACCTTATTCGGTACGCTGTTGATGTCTTTGTACAGCTTGCGCCGCGGGAAAGAACTAGATGATGATCCTGAGTATCAAGAACGTCTGCAAGATCCAGTGTGGAAAGAGAAAATCCTAAACACAACCGCGACAACGCTGAATGAAACGTTACCCGCGGCAGCGCGTAATTCTGTGTTGATTTTCATTGGTGCGATATTAACCATAGTCGTGCTAGCGATGGTGCCAGAAACACGCACTATTGTTGAAGGCAGTAAACCGATCAGTATGGCGGTGGTTATTCAGATGATGATGCTCTGCTTTGGCGGTATCATTTTACTGGCAACCAAAACCGACCCACGAGATGTACCAAACGGTGTGGTATTCAAATCAGGTATGGTAGCGGCAATTGCCATCTTCGGTATCGCTTGGATGTCGGATACCTATTTCCAACACGCGATGCCGCAGTTTAAATCAGGCATTGTTGAGATGGTTACCGACCATCACTGGACCTTCGCGCTTGCACTATTCATTGTTTCTGTTGTGGTGAACTCACAAGCCGCAGTAGCGGTGATGATGTTACCTGTAGGCCTCGGGCTAGGTTTAGAACCTGCGCTACTGGTGGGATTAATGCCCGCACTGTACGGATACTTCTTCATTCCAAACTATCCGTCAGATATTGCAACGGTCAACTTTGATACCACAGGAACCACCAAAATCGGTAAGTACTACTTCAACCACTCGTTCATGTCCGTCGGTTTAATTGGCGTCGTGAGTGCGTGCTGTTTAGGTTATGTGCTGAGCCAAATCATCATTGGTTAACCCACTGTAAATGCCCCAGACTGATACAGCGCTGGGGTGTGTTTACTGCTAAATAAAAAAGTTCACCCAACTGAGCCTGAAGCCGTTGGGTGCACTTTTTCTTTATTTAACTGCCCTTTTCTTTATTTAAACGTCATGCTTGATAATGTTGTTGTCCAATAAGAAGCCAACAATGTCAATCGACGCCATGCCATCAAAATTGAATTGGCTGGCAAGATCTTGCACCACAATGGTTTGATGTACGTTATTGTCCGTCAGAATTTCCAATTCCACATCCGTCGTGTTGGTCATCACTTTCGCTTCTATCTGATGAGAAGTGTGTAGCGAAACGAGCAGTTGATCCATGGGCAAATGTAAATCAGCCACAACATCAGTGAGATCTATAACATCACCTTCACCAGCGTTGAAATCAGTGATAGTGTCGGTTTGCTCATCAACAGTATCGAGCGTCCATTTAAATATGTCAGCGCCACTTCCCCCGGTTAAGATGTCGGCACCAAGCCCGCCAATCAAGGTATCATTTCCGCCACCACCCACTAAAGAGTCATCACCATCGCCACCTTCAAGGTGATCATGACCACTGCCTCCTAGCAACTGCGCTCCAACATTACCGGCGAGCAATTGCGTATCATCCCCGTTCGTTGATTGATCAATCGTGCTACCGTCAGGCAATACTTCAATCGCAATATCAATTGATGCAGAGGCTGCACGGCTACCATCCGTTTCTGTTGAGATAGCCGCTACCGACAGAGTGTGTTGCCCTAAATCGAGCCCGCTAACCTGTAATCCGTCGATAGCATCAGCGGAAACACTCCACACTCCGTTTTGCTCAGTCACACTGCCCGAGCTACTAGAAAGGGTAGCGCCACTTGGCAGACTGTCGATCTCCAATGACAACACTTCATGGCTATCCGTTAATGCCGCGATTATCCCCAGCAATGCAATACCTTGAGCGCTGATACTTTGGCTAACATACGTCTGCTTCATATAATTAAAGCTCGGGTCAAGGGTTAATATCGGCGTATTGGCTTTGGGCGTCACCGCAATACTAACGGTTTCTGTCTCTTCTAGCGCCATACCAGAAACATTGTCGGCATAAACACCACCATCATTGGCCTTAATTGTCAGATCAATATGGTCACTACCAATCGCGGTGGCATCAACAAAAATGCCGCTGGCGGGATCGCTGCTATTAAGTAGTGCGTTGATATCCGATAACGTGCCTTGTAGGACAAGTTCTCCAGCCAAATTGGTGCTCTGCGTGACAGAACTTAACGCGGGGATCACGGCACTGAGCAAACCTTCGCTCACGCTCAAAATCACTGTCATGATGTCGTTGGCATGTGAGCCTGCATAATCGATATCACTCACACTCAAGCCGGTAACTTTTTGCCCCGCCTCTTCATCAATAGTTGTGGTGACCGTAGCACTATCAATGGTGGGCGCATCATTGACCGCCTGAACATCAACTGAAACAGTAAACTCACGCGCAGGCCCCAAATGTTCAGTACCGTCCAGCCCTGTATCGACCGACTGTACTTTAATCGTCAGATCTCCCGCCCAAGTGTC
Source organism: Vibrio sp. V04_P4A5T148 (assembly GCF_963875605.1). Taxonomy (NCBI): domain Bacteria; kingdom Pseudomonadati; phylum Pseudomonadota; class Gammaproteobacteria; order Vibrionales; family Vibrionaceae; genus Vibrio; species Vibrio sp. V04_P4A5T148. Next base: position 4,679 of record NZ_CAWNMS010000067.1, on the reverse strand, counting down.
CTTATGCCAATCACCAGAATTAAAAATCAGTTTATCTAAGCTTTGCGCATCGGCATTCAACAGCCATACTCCACCACCGATGTAAGTCCCCAGCGTGCCATCAGGCAATGCAATACTTGCTCCATCTGGCACCCCGGAAACATCAATTCTCAACGTTTCTGGTGAGTTTTCACTATGGTTCGTACCAGCTGCAATGGAATCGGCTTTATCGATAATTTGCGCGTTGATATCAATTTCAATGTCAACGCCTTCATCGCCAGCGCCGTTAGTCACTGGTTCAACATCCACCACATCCCCAACGGGCGTAATATCTAATCTAAAGCTGCCGTTATGCTCTACTGGCACACCAAGCAAGGATTCTTCGGTGAAGACCTTGATGCCGATTTCCACTTCGCCACTAAAGTTCTTCGCAGGTTTCATCGCAATATCGGATAAATTGATCGAGGTTTGTGCTGGGTTGTTAATCTGAATGCTCCACTCACCACCACCATTATTTTTCACGGTATAGTCAGAAGAGAGAGAACTCACGACAAAATCCGTCGGCACCCCAGTAAGCTTGATCGACACAAATACCTCAGAGCCATCTGTATCGGTCAGATCAACGGTAAATTCGGAACCCGGTTTAGAAAGGACAATCCACTCATCTTCCAGACCGCTCACTTCAATATTGCTGCTACCACCACTGGAAATAATGACGTCGTCTACCACTGGCGTCACATCAAAACTTACTTGTGTGGTAAATGGTTTATCAGCATCAGTATTAGCCACACCCAACGCATTGGCATTGGTATCATCAAATTGCGTGATATCAGTCACTTTCCCCGCCACGGTAATGTTGACGGTATTATCATCATCGCCAGTCGGATAATTGGGTGCGGGTTTGAAATAAACATTGTCTAATGCCGCAGGTAGCTGAGGCTGACTAAAAGTGATACTGGTACCGAGATCATTGCCTTGCGCATCAACAAAGGTTCCGATATTGGTTCCTTGTAGGGTTAAGGTGACTTCGCTCAGCACCTCTTGTCCTTCCGTAGCGCTATTGCGAATATCAGCAAGGTCAATGTCGAGCGAAAGATGAATAATACCATCTTCATACCCGATGCCGTCATTGGTCGGAACGTCGGACGAGCTTGAAGTCGGCTGATGATTTGCATCTAACCCAAGCGTGCCTTCTATGGTCAATGTCGCTTTGGGTGTAGTGTCATCATCTTGCGGTTGATGCGTTCCGGGAACATCGGCCACAGGAGAAACTGCCACTGGGATTTGCGTACTGAAGGTTTTTTCATCACCAGAAGCCGTGTCTGTCGTTACAAAAGTGATCGGCAAATTAAAGTCGCCCGCGTAATCTTCGGGCAGATGCAGATGCAGATTTTCTAACCCTGAAATCGAGCCATCGGTATTAACGGTACCTTTGTATACATACAAGCCATCAACGAAGTCAAAATGACCACCAGATAAACTTGCGCCCGCTGGCAGCACACTTTGCGCGATGACAATACTGAGCTCATCTTCTACACCATCAAAACCTGAAGCGCTCACCATCAATTTATCTTGGATTTGCTGACCTAAATTAATAGCGTTATCTTCGATGCCTAATACAATATCATCCGCATTGCCAACTAAAGTAATGTCAGCTGCTACCGTGTTGTTGCCCGTAGCAGTGAGCGGAAATTGTAAGGTGAGCTCTGATTGCACTTGTCGAACTACTTTGGCTTCAGAGCTGTCTTCCCCTAGGTCATACACTTGGGCAAAAATGGTCACAGTGATGTCGTTATAACCATCACCATCAGGATCGTTACCACTACTCAATGTCAGGCCATTCGGTGCTTTTACACTGAAATTCTGCTCATCAACAATGGTCCATGAGCCATCCCCATTATTAATTGCACCAGTAATCAGTAGTTGATCAAGTACCTGTGGCGTAATATTGCTAAAACGCACCACCAGTTGGTCGACCACTTCTAATGATTGGTAACCTTCTGTCGATTGAGTGTCTGCATTATCAAAGCGTATAACGTTCGCATTAGGCTCGCCGCCGGCCGCATCATTAATAGTAAAGTAGATAGCACCAGAGGCATCTGCGACAGCTTTGTTTGTGACTACGCCGTTGTCTTCAACACGCAGTTGTCCATCAGCTTCAACTATCGGCCTTACCGTGATATCAACAGAGCCATGAATGACTTTCGAAGCAATACCTTCGCCAGAATTGATTGCATCGACGTATTCGTTGTCTTGCTCTTTAACCACAATCTCAGTGCTCAAGGTAAAATCAGTACTGGAGTGCTCTGGTGGCCGAACTTGAACGTAACCAGTTGTCAGCACTTGCGCTGAGAAATCTTGATCGCTCTGTCCCAGTGCGGGGGTCAAAATGAGCTTGCCATCACTATCTAAGGTCGTAACAACACCATCGACGTAAATAGTACTACCTGCTGGGAAGCCAGAAAGTGTAACAGAGGCAAAATATTCATCAGCATCAAGATGTTGTTCCTCTTCTGGCTGCCAATGGATATTAATGCGGCTGTCCTCGTTACCAAGCGAGTGTGATTGATAGTTGTCAACAACATCAATCACTGGTGCCACTTTAATGCGAATTTCCGACTCAATTTGACGCGTATGTCCATCATTTTCAGTAACGATGGTGGTCATTTTGATGTTGATGTTTTCGGTCGATGAATGAGATGGCTCAACTCGAATACCTGAATCAACCTGCGCTGAAGTTAGATTCGCCTGATAAATAGGTTGTTGCGCAGTATCGTAACCAACAAATACCAAGTTAATCACGCTACCAACACTGTCATACAATTTGACACCATCTGGAATGTTCGACAGCAAAACGGTGATCGACTCAGAGCTGTCAGTTGGATTATCCGCAAGCTCACCGGATAACACACTAAAGCCAAAGCCAACGGATTGATTTTCATCAATCGTCGTTTCAATCACTTGCAGACCATTTTCACTAAATTCATTCCAAGTGTTAGTACTGTTTGAGTGAAAATCAATGGTTGGAATATCTGCTACGCCCTTAACTGAAACATTAACCGTCTTAGCACCTAACGATATTTCATCTGTCACCACACTCGTAGAAAGATTGACGCTATCTTTAATAATTCCTTCAACAGAGAAGGTAAAATCAGCGTTGCTATGCAATGGGGGTAGCACTTCAACTTGGTCAAGATATTGTTCAGGAACTTCATAATAAGTATGACCATTGGCATCGGTTATTTGTGATATTTCGCTGGCTCCGGCTCCCAACCAAATCAGTGTGACACCTGTTTCTGAAAAATCAGAAAGACGCACATAGAGTGTTTCTGAACCATCAGAATCAACGGATCCGGCCATCGTAATGACTTCACTTAATAACAAGGGATCGTGATCTGTGGTGGGGTCAACGGTATTTTGCGTAGCGGCATTATCTTCAAAAACATTGACTCGATTGACAGAGAAGCTGCCCATGTCGGCAACAGGGCTAACATCTATCACGATTTCTTTCGTTTCTGATCGGGCGCTCTCTTTACCAACGTGAGCGTTATTTTGCTCGGTCGTGATCGCTGTAATATCAAGTTTGATCTGACCACTGAAATTATCATTGGGGTCAACTTGTACTTGGTTAATGTTACTCGCGCTAACAAGATAATAGTGACCTGAAGCATCCGAGCTCATTACAACTGGCGTACCATCGGCATAAACTAGCTGCGCCTCACCTTCACCTTGAGTAAAGCGGATCTCATACAGGATTGTTTCGGGGGTACTGTCATCTTGTGTCTGCGCTAAAACATCGAGAGTAATATTGTCACTATCTTCTACTGCATCATAATGAAATTGGCTGCTTGAGTTCCAAGTAGCAATATCGGCCACACTTTCCACCTCAATGCGCAATTTCCCGTTCACATTATGATCGTGCAGGCCATTATTCAAAACTTGTACAGCGATATTAAGTTGGAAGCCACCGTCAGCGCTGGCATAGTGGCGGTCAGGCACAAAATACAAGTTTTCAACCTTCGCCACGCTGCCGGTTAGACTTTGCTCAACCGCATCAGCCGGTAGTACAAACCGTCCACTGACGACCTCTAGCTTGACATAGACACCAGAGTCGTTGAGATAATAAAAATCGCCATGCGCGTTGCTGGTCGTGATTTTTACATCACCAATCGATTCATTGCGATCCAAATCATAAAGATTGATCTGCAAATCCACTTTAAGCGGTGAAGTATTTAAGCCGGATTGGTTATCTTGGCTATTAGTGATTTGATCGGGGTCGTTAAACAAAATAGTGACACCATCGCGTCCAGCGTCTTCAGCGCCAATAACATTAGCAACTGTGATAGTGGCATTTCTATCAAGAATATTGATGTTCAACTGTTCGGTTGAGGCATCACCATCAAAATCTTGCGCAGTGACATCGACAGTAAATGAAATGGTCGGATCATCACCATGTTCAAGGCTAGCAACTGGTTTAAATGTCGCGTTACCGTTAGGCGTAATAGTCAGTGTGCCTAAATCGCGCTCAACACCATTTTTTATTTCGACAACCGTGACTGTTTTGGTTACTCCGTTAAGTTGAACTTCATTAGCTAAACTTACGCTGTTAGCCTCTCTAAATTGAATATCCCGACCCGCTTCATCAACGGCCACAAATTTAGTGATCGCACCATGATCTGCACCTTGAGTATCCGGCGAGG
>NZ_CAWNMS010000066.1:0-20350 GCF_963875605.1 Vibrio sp. V04_P4A5T148 | reverse complement strand
TCACCTACACGTAGGATACCGCGCTCGATACGGCCAGTTACTACTGTACCACGACCTTGGATTGAGAATACGTCTTCGATTGGTAGTAGGAATGCTTGGTCTACTGCACGCTCAGGCTCTGGAATGTAAGTGTCTAGCGCTTCAGCAAGTTCAATGATTTTCGCTTCCCACTGCTCTTCGCCGTTTAGTGCGCCTAGTGCAGAACCTTGGATAACTGGTAGGTCATCACCTGGGAAATCGTACTCAGATAGAAGCTCACGAACTTCCATTTCTACTAGCTCTAGAAGCTCTTCATCATCAACCATGTCACATTTGTTCATGAATACGATGATGTAAGGAATACCAACTTGGCGACCAAGTAGGATGTGCTCACGAGTTTGTGGCATTGGGCCATCTGTTGCAGCAACAACTAGGATACCGCCGTCCATTTGCGCAGCACCTGTGATCATGTTTTTAACATAGTCAGCGTGTCCTGGGCAGTCTACGTGTGCGTAGTGGCGTGCTGGTGTATCGTACTCTACGTGAGAAGTATTGATTGTAATACCGCGCTCGCGCTCTTCTGGAGCGTTATCGATAGATGCGAAGTCTTTCGCTTCACCACCGTACACTTTTGCAAGTGTAGTACAGATAGCAGCAGTTAGAGTTGTTTTACCGTGGTCAACGTGGCCGATAGTACCAACGTTTACGTGCGGTTTCGTACGTTCAAATTTTGCTTTAGACACGATCGTGTTCCTTCCTAGTTATGATTCGTCTTGAGTCACATATAGCTCAAGACGCGCCAGAAATTGCTATTTTATGCGCCAACTCTCATCAGCGCAATAGATTCGTTATTAAACAAATAACAGTTAACCACGTTCTGCAATGATTGCTTCTGCAACATTTTTTGGCACATCAGCGTACTCTGCAAACTCCATGGAGTAAGAGGCGCGACCCTGAGTGGCAGATCGTAAGTCTGTTGCATAACCAAACATTTCCGATAGAGGGACTCTAGCATGGATAATCTTAAGGCCTGCATGGCCTTCATCCATACCTTCAATCATGCCGCGACGACGGTTTAAGTCACCCACAACATCACCCATCCAATCTTCTGGAGTAGTTACTTCAACTTTCATCATTGGTTCAAGAAGAACAGGCAGCGCTTCTAAAGCACCTTTCTTGAACGCCATCGAACCAGCAATCTTAAACGCCATCTCGCTTGAGTCGACATCATGATATGAACCATCGAATAATGTCGCTTTCACATCCAGAATCGGATAACCAGCTAACACACCGTTGTTCATTTGCTCTTCGATACCTTTCGCAACCGAGCTGATGTATTCCTTAGGAATCACACCACCAACGATTTCGTCGACAAAGACAAAGCCTTCACCGAGTTCCGCAGGTTCAATCTTAAGCCAAACGTGACCATATTGACCACGACCACCAGATTGACGAACGAACTTGCCTTCTACTTCCGCTTTTCCACGGATAGTTTCGCGGTAAGCCACTTGTGGTTTACCAACGTTACAGTCCACACTGAACTCACGCTTCATGCGATCAACAATGATGTCTAGGTGAAGCTCACCCATACCAGAGATCAACGTTTGACCTGTTTCCTTATCGGTTTCGACACGGAAAGATGGGTCTTCCGCCGCCAGTTTACCTAGCGCAATACCCATTTTTTCTTGGTCAGCTTTAGAGCGAGGCTCTACCGCAATTTGAATCACTGGCTCAGGGAATTCCATGCGCTCAAGAACCACTTTGTGGTCTGGGTTACACAGCGTATCGCCTGTAGTGACATCTTTTAAGCCGATCGCAGCCGCAATATCGCCAGCACGAACTTCTTTAATCTCTTCACGTTTGTTGGCATGCATCTGTACGATACGACCAAAACGTTCTTTTTTCTGTTTCACTGAGTTGTAAACGGCATCGCCAGAGTTCACCACACCAGAGTAAACACGCATGAAAGTCAATGTCCCAACAAATGGGTCAGTGGCAATCTTAAATGCAAGTGCCGAGAAAGGTTCGTTGTCGTCAGCGTGACGTTCTACTTCGTTCTCGTTTTCATCCACGCCTTTAATGGCTGGTACATCTACCGGTGAAGGCAAATATTCAACAACCGCATCCAATACCGCTTGTACACCTTTATTTTTAAAGGCACTACCACAAGTGGCCAATACGATTTCATTGTTAATGGTACGAGTCCGTAGCGCTTGTTTGATTTCCGCTTCTGTCAGCTCGCCGTCTTCAAGATACTTTTCCATTAACTCTTCACTAGCTTCCGCTGCCGCTTCTACTAGGTTGTTGTGCCATTCTTCGGCCAACTCAAGCATATCTTCTGGAATGTCTTCGTAAGTAAACGTCATGCCTTGATCGGCTTCATTCCAGTTGATGGCTTTCATCTTGATAAGGTCGATGACACCTTTGAACTCTTCTTCCGCACCAATATTTAATTGAATAGGAACAGGAGTCGCACCAAGACGATGTTTAATTTGGTTTACAACGCGTAAAAAGTCTGCGCCAGCACGGTCCATTTTATTAACGAACACCATGCGAGGAACACCGTATTTGTCAGCTTGACGCCATACAGTTTCAGACTGGGGTTCAACACCAGATGAGCCACAGAATACAACCACTGCACCATCAAGCACACGAAGTGAACGCTCTACTTCAATTGTAAAGTCAACGTGTCCTGGGGTATCAATGATGTTTACGCGATGATCTTGGAACTGTGCTTCCATACCACGCCAGAAGGTTGTCGTAGCAGCAGAAGTGATAGTGATACCACGTTCTTGCTCCTGCTCCATCCAGTCCATGGTTGCAGCACCATCGTGAACTTCGCCGATTTTGTGAGAAAGGCCAGTGTAGAACAGAATACGCTCAGTAGTGGTTGTTTTACCTGCATCTACGTGAGCACATATACCGATGTTGCGGTAGCGCTCAATAGGAGTTTTCCGAGCCACGATTGTATCCTCTTACTAAGGTAATCCTTAGAGTATGAAAATGTGCTGCGAGAGAACCTCGCAGCACAGAAGGTATTACCAGCGGTAATGAGCGAATGCTTTGTTCGCTTCTGCCATACGGTGAACGTCTTCACGTTTCTTAACAGCAGTACCTTTATTTTCTGACGCGTCTAGCATTTCAGCAGCTAGGCGAGCAGCCATAGATTTTTCACCACGCTTACGCGCAGCATCAACTACCCAACGCATAGCAAGTGCGTTACGGCGAACCGGACGTACTTCTACTGGCACTTGGTAAGTTGAACCACCCACGCGGCGAGATTTAACTTCGACCGCTGGACGTACGTTTTCAAGAGCTTCTTCAAATACAGCTAAGTGACCTTTGCCAGATTTCTCAGCCATAGTGTCTAGTGCAGTGTAAACAATTTTCTCTGCAGTAGATTTTTTACCGTCAACCATAAGAATGTTAACGAATTTTGCCAGCAGTTCAGACTTGAACTTTGGATCTGGAAGGATCTTACGCTGACCAATAACGCGACGACGTGGCATGGATATTCTCCGTTGTCTTTTTCAGGTTATCCAAAACTTTTCAGTTTCTTCAAAAATTAAATAATTTAGTGTTTGGCCTTACTTAACGGAAATCCATTAAGATTTAGGACGTTTCACACCGTATTTAGAACGAGCTTGTTTACGGTCGTTTACGCCTGCACAGTCAAGTGCACCACGGATTGTGTGGTAACGCACACCTGGAAGGTCTTTTACACGACCGCCACGGATAAGAACAACTGAGTGCTCTTGAAGGTTGTGACCTTCACCGCCGATGTACGAAGTCACTTCGAAGCCGTTCGTTAGACGAACACGACATACTTTACGAAGTGCTGAGTTAGGTTTTTTAGGTGTAGTAGTGTAAACACGTGTACATACACCACGTTTTTGTGGGCACGCTTCTAGTGCTGGCACGTTGCTTTTAACAACTTGCTTTACACGAGGATTGCGGACCAACTGGTTAATAGTTGCCATTAACTAGCTCCTGAATTTACTTAAAGTAAGCTTTGTGAAAAATCTAGTCCCTAGTGCACTTAGTACAAATAGGGACGCAAAATTCTATGCAGCAGTGAGAGGTGTGTCAAGAAATATACAGATCTTTTTTAACCACCATAAGTAAAGGGTGGGTAATAGAGGGGTAATAGTGATAAGAAAATCTACCAAGTGATTGATTTTTCATGATTAGTAGTAAGTTCAACCAAACCAGAGAAATCCACTTTGGTAATTTGTACTGAGCAGAGATCCTGCACCCCACGCGCGCAGAGATCCTCAAGTAAGACATAAACCCTGTTCAGATCGTTGAGTAGTAAAAAAGAGCCCGCACTAGGGTTACTCATATAAACCGCTTCTTCAACCAAGATAATACTATCCTCAGCCAAACAATAACGCTGCGCTAAGGCCAGTTTTGCCGTGTCTTTTACAATATGCAGCATAGGTACACCTTAGAAAGTTAGTACTTGATCGCACTCGTGAAGTAACTGAGCGATTTGCTGAGGCGATTTTTTTTCAACATCAATTACCCATTGAGCCGATGCTAACCCCAACTCTTCAACGCTTTGCTCACACAGATAAAGGTGTTCAATATCGTATAACTCAAGCAGTTTAAACGCACTGATGTAGTCACGGCTAAGCAGTTGTTGCGGTGATTGGTTGGCAACGATTTGCGTCACCCCAAACCCAACAAAAAAGAGCGAGATCGCATCACAATAGGCAGAGGCTGCCAGTACAGCATCCAGCCCTTCTCTTCCAGCCGAACTAGAATGAGGCGAAGAATGAAAAACAAAACCGATTTTTTTCAAAACTGTACCACTCGATCTTGAGTCAATAACGCTTCAGCCAAACTTCCTAACCCAGTTTGAGCAAAACCTTGTGCCAAATTATGCGCAGTGAGCTGGTGTTGCTGAGCTTCATTTTCACTGATAATGCCACGACGTAACGCTGCAGCAACACAGGTTTCTAAGCGTACATGGTGTTCAGTAGACAGCTTCTGCCATGCTTTCACAAGATCAAACTCATCGTTCGCAGGCGCGGTGATCGCAGAGCCATTGAAAACACCATCTTGATAAAAAAATACTTGCTTGAGTGAATGCCCTTTTTCTAGCAATGCACAGGCAAACAGATAAGCACTACGCGCTGCCTGTGTGCCATACACTGAGCCATTGACCAATAATGTGTAACTCAATACTGGCTCCACTAACATTCATCTCCGGTCTTGCGTTGGCGAATGTAGAGATAGACAGTATGTTTAGAGATATTGAGCCGATCAGCTACGCGGTTAATCGCATCTTTGATGTCAAAAATGCCTTTGTCATACAGCTCCATCACAATCTGACGGTTCTTGGTATTGTTAGACACTGATTTATCGGCGTTGATCTCTTCGATGGTACGCTCTACCGTCTGATCCACCAGCTCTTCTACATCACTGGCAAAGTTAACCGACGAGGCGGCTTCCTGAGCTTCCTGAGTCGGCATGAATGATTGCAGAACTTGTGAGAACGGAGCATCTAAATTGACGTTGATACAAAGTAAGCCAATGACTCGGTTATCACCATTACGAATCGCGACCGTAATCGATTTCATCAACACACCACCCTTGGCGCGAGAGAAATACGATCGTGAGAAGTTACGCTCCGATCCTTCAATATCTTTCAGCATACGCAGTGCAAGATCGGTGATCGGGGAACCAACTTGGCGGCCCGTATTTTCACCATTGGCAATTTTAATCGCCGAGGTATTGAGATCTTCTAATGAGTGCAAAACGATCTCACAAAAAGGGCCAATCAGGCTGGCGATACCGTCAACCACAGCTTCATAGGAGCGAAGAATGATTTTATCGTGATCACTAAATGGCATCACGTGCACGGATTCCATTTCAAGCAACATATCCGCGTTTAGAGTTTCTGTCGTTGTCACTGTTATCTAGCCTTAGAGCGAAAAATCAACAAATTGACGTAAGTTTATCAGAAAATTTTAATCGAAAACTCTGTTAAGTCACTAACAAGTGATTTAGGACAACTAATTCGTGAGTCGTTAGAGACAGAAAAGGCCTGATTCATCAGGCCTTTGAGCTGGTTACAACAGTTCAACAATGGCTGATATTATTTAGCTGCATCGCTACCGTTATCAATTTTTAGTAACTCCACTTCAAACACAAGTGTTGAGTTTGCTGGAATAGTCGGCGTATCTTGCTCACCGTAAGCCAGTTGCGGCGGGATAACAAACTTGTATTTTGATCCCACTTGCATCAGTTGCACACCTTCTGTCCAACCAGGAATAACCCGATTGAGTGGGAATGTCGCTGGCTCACCACGATCATACGAGCTATCAAATTGAGTACCGTCAGCCAGTGTCCCTTTGTAATGAACTTGAACAGTATCGGTCTCTTTTGGTGACTCACCTTTTGCTGGCGTCAGTACTTGGTACAGTAAACCAGATTCAGTTTTCTTTACGCCATCTTGTTTTTCAAATTCAGCGCGGAATTCGTCACCAGCTTTTTCAGCAGCAGCCGCTTTTTCAGCGGCTTTCGCTTGCATGGTTTCAGAAACGCGTTTATCTAGAGCTTCTAGCGCTGCGCGTGTCTCTTCTTCACTCAACTCAGCATTGCCCGCGAAGACATGTTCAATCCCTTTTAGAACCAGATCTTTATTCAGATTGATACCAATTTCGGCTGGTTTTTCAATGCTGGTGCTGAGGTAATTTGCAAAAGAGACGCCAATCGCGTAAGCCGCTTTGTCATCTTCTGTTTTAAAGTGAACCGTTTTTCCCGCTTCCGTTTGTACTTGTTCTGCTGCAGGTGCTGCTTCAGTTTTCGGGGCTTCATCTTTCTGGCAGCCAACTGCAAGCATGACGGTTGCCGCAAGCAGTGACACTTTAAACAATGATTTCATTTATTTCTCCAATTTGTAGGCAAACCTTTTGTTATTACGCACAAATTTCAGTGAAAAACTGGTGCGCTAAACAGAGTTGTACCAATATAGCGATATGTTGATAGATTGTCTTTACACTCAAAGCGGATAATTAGACTTGATGCGAATAATTTCTCATTCAATCCTAGGTTGCATTGTCATCTTGATGTTAAATGGCTGTTTTTTCTCTAACAGCGATGTACAACGTTGGGATATAGAACCAAACGGTTCGACCAGTTTCGGTTTAAGCCGCGATGGTCGTTTTGCGCTACTCTATTCCAAACAAAGACAACTCGTTCTATGGGATCTTGAACAAAACAAAACCTTAGCCGAATTGGGACCTCAAGACCCACAAGCCAATACCGTTTCTCATATTCGACTCTCCGATAATGGCCGTTTTGCCGTGACCGCTAGCCAAATTAACTTTGCTGTATGGGACTTAGGTTGGACACAAGCTCAAGGTTTGTGGTCCATCTCCGATGGGCTGATCCGAGACATTGACATTGCCAATAACGGAAAACAAGTTCTACTCGGTTTATCCAATGGTAAAGCGATTTACGTCGATTTAGTCACTGGACGTCGACTAGAGTTCCTTGCTCATCGAGAAAAAGTGAATTCTGTCGCCCTATCGCCCAATGGCCGCTTTGCTCTGACGGGAGGTAATGATTATTTTGCCTACCTTTGGGATACGCAAAGTGGGCAAATTTTACGATCGTTTGAACATGAGCAGCGGGTGAATCGAGTAGCGCTGCAGCGAGAGGGAAAATTAGCCTTTACCTCCGATGGTGGTAATCAATCCATTATTTGGGATCTCTCCTCGGGTAAGGAACAGGCGAAATTGCGCAGTTTTTCACGACAATTGATTTTCTCTACGGCGCGTTTTTCCGATGATGGCAGGTTGCTTGTGACAGGGAATCCTTCAAGCCAAGTCGCGGTTTGGGATACTCAAAGTGGTAAAAAACAGCAAGGATTCGAAGTAGAACCGCTAAAAGATGCTCGCCCACCCACTGCGGTGGTGTATGATGCGGCCTTTGATCATCAGCAACGAATTATTACCGGAAGCTCTGCAGGTATTGCTCAAGCTTGGAAACTCGACGATTAGTTATGAACGATAAGTATATTCAGCAATTAGAACAGCGTGTTAGTGACTTGGAATGCCAACTTGCTTTCCAAGAACAAACCATTGATGAACTCAATCAAGCATTATCAACACAGCAGCTCATGCTAACGAAAATGCAAGACCAAATGAAATATGTGGCTGGTAAAGTCAAAAATATGGATGCCTCACATTTAGCGGATCCATCAGAAGAGACTCCACCACCTCACTATTGATAGTGATGATACTGATAGTGATAAACTGATAATAATAAATCGGTTACCGCGCTATTGTGCATCACTATCGTGCGAAGTAGTACGCAATGATGCCCCCAGCAACGACGAGACAACCACCGATGCGGCGCAGTTGATGATCGGGCTGCTGGCTGAGCTCTGCCACCATCTTTCTCCAGCCATTAGGGGCGATTAACGGTCCAATACCTTCTGCAATTAACACCAGCCCCACAGCAAGCCAGATTGAATTCGACATAGTGCCTTCTCTCTTAAAGCCATAAACGACAAAGGCTCCCTGAAGGAGCCTTTGAATAAACAACGGTCAATTATTTCGTTGTCAAACCTTTGGTGTTATTCATGTACTTGAAGAAATCACTCTTAGGATCAAGCACCAAGATATCACTCTTCTCGCTAAATGATTTCTCATAGGCTTTCAGCGAACGTAAGAACCCGTAAAACTCAGGATCTTTACTGTACACATCTGAGTAAATCTTCGCTGCTTTAGCATCAGCATCACCGCGAGTTACGCGAGCCGTTTTATCCGCTTCCGCTAAGATAGTCGCCACTTCAAGTTCAGCTTGAGCACGAATAACTTCGGCTTTTTCACGACCTTGAGAGCGGTGTTTACGAGCTACTGACTCACGTTCAGCACGCATACGACGATAGATAGACTCACTGATCTCATCTGGGAGGTTGATTTTCTTAATACGGAAATCAACCACTCTCACGCCTAAATCTTTCAGTGCGCCTTTACGCGTATCTTCCAACACATTTTCCATCACTTGGTCACGCTGACCATCGATTTCCAATGCTTGTTTCGCAGCCTCAGTCGTGACGACTTCATCATCAGCACTTTCCGGCAAGACATCTTTATTACGTGGGCCTGAAACAATTTGTTTGATTTCACGAGAACCGATTTCAGAACGAAGAATGTCTGTCACTTTACGCTCTAACAGTGCTTGTGCCGTCAATGCATTGCCACCACCCGTTGCCAAGTAGTATTGACCAAAGTCTTCAATACGCCATTTGACATAGGTATCGATGATCACATCTTTTTTCTCTGAAGTCACGAAACGGTCAGAGCGGCCATCCATTGTTTGGATGCGCGCATCTAACGTTCTTACTCGATCAAACAGTGGCATTTTAAAATGCAAACCCGGTTCGTAGATTCGAGCAATTTCATTGTTATCTTTCAGAATACGACCGAAACGGACAACAATACCGCGCTCACCTTCAGGAATCACAAACAGCGACATCAACATCAATACCAGTGCAATCACTAATACTGGGATCATTAACTTACGCATTACTAGTATCTCCCTTGACGTGTATTGCTAGAGCGAGACGGTGTATTACCTGTATCACTGCTGGTTGGTGAATCAAGCTCTATCTGATCATAGGTTGATGATGATTTATCTTGACGTTTGGTGTCATTCTTACTGTCTTGGCCTGTAATTCGATCCAACGGTAGATAAAGCATATTGCCACTGGATTCTGAATCAATTAGCACTTTAGATGTGTTTGAATACACCTCTTCCATAGTATCTAGGTAGAGACGATTACGTGTCACATCTGGCGCGGCTTGATACTCAGGGAGCAGTTTTTCAAACTGTGCCACTTGACCCAATGCTTCGTTAATCGTGCGTTCTGTATAACCTTGCGCTTCTTTCTTCAAACGTTCTGCTCGGCCTGTTGCTTTAGGCAGAATTTCGTTCTTATACGCTTCAGATTCACGAATGAAACGCTCTTCATCTTCTCGCGCCGCAATCGCATCATCGAATGCATCTTTCACTTGCTCTGGCGGACGAGCCGACTGGAAGTTTACATCGACAATCATTAAGCCCATATCATAGCTATCAATGATTTGATTCAAGGTCGTTTGGGTACTTTGACGAATTTGCTGACGGCCACTGGTTAAGATACTGTCCATCAAAGAATCACCAACCACGGCACGTAATGCTGAGTCAGTTGCTTGGCGTAAGCTATCGTCAGCATTAGTCACACGATACAAGTACTTGTATGGATCAGACACGCGATATTGTACATCCATGCCAACAGTGACCACGTTTTCATCTTTGGTTAGCATCAAACCCGATGCACGTAGTGAGCGAATCGCTTGTACGTTAACGGCCGTCACTTCATCAACAAAGCGAGGACGCCAGTTCAAACCTGGATCAACGATGCGATCATACTTACCTAAACGCAGCACGACGCCACGCTCAGCTTCACCAATCGTATAGAAACCAGAAAAGAACCACACCGCAACTGCGATTGCTGCAATGACTCCAAAGCCAATTGCGCTACCACCAGAGAATGAAGGGCCTTTACCGCCTTTCTTACCAAATCGTCCGCCCAGTTTCTGGCTCAGTTTATTGAAAACCTCATCCAAATCTGGCGGTCCTTGATCACGGCCACCTTTATTTTTGTCACCACGATTATTACCCCAAGGGTCATTATCGCGGCCATTGTTGCCGTTGTTATTACCGGGCTCATTCCACGCCATTAGAAAGCTCCATCATTTGATATGACGTTATACTGTAGCAGTCCTTTAAGTAACTATAAAGTCACGCAAAACTGCTTCTTCTCTTTTTTCTAGTCTAAACCAATCAACTTGCTGCATACGAATGTTAATCAACAAATTACCATCTGGATCATATTCTTCTTGTTGAATACATTTCATTTGTGAAAATGCACTACGAATGCGACCTTGGTGCAGTGGTGGAATACACAATTGATATTGAATGACTTGACTCGCTAATCGCTCTGTCAATGCTTCGAAAAGCAGATCAATACCCTGTCCATCCATGGCTGATAACCACACGGTTCTCGGTATTCCCTCATCATCTTTTTCGATGCGAGGTTGTTGGCCTTCTAGATTATCGATCTTGTTCATGACGACAAGCGTTGGCACCTCATGGGCGTCAATCTCTTCTAATACATCATGGACGGCTTTGATATTCTCACGAAAACGCTCATCACTGGCATCAACAACATGTAACAAAATGTCAGCTTCTTGAGTTTCTTGTAACGTGGCTTTAAATGCTGCAACTAAATCGTGCGGCAGATGACGAATAAATCCTACGGTGTCAGCGAGAACGGCAGTACCAACGTCCGCCAATTCGATTTTCCGCAAGGTAGGATCTAGGGTAGCAAACAGTTGATCGGCTGCATAAACCCCAGCTTCAGTAATGCGATTAAATAACGTTGATTTCCCCGCATTGGTATAACCCACTAGCGATATGGTGGGAATCTCAGCTCGATTTCGAGCTCGGCGTCCTTGTTCTCGCTGCTTAGCGACTTTCTCTAAGCGGCGTAATATCGCTTTAATACGTTCACGCAATAAACGTCTGTCGGTTTCTAGCTGCGTTTCACCAGGTCCACGTAAGCCTATACCGCCTTTTTGTCGCTCAAGGTGCGTCCAACCACGAATTAATCGCGTAGAGATGTGGCGTAATTGTGCCAGCTCTACTTGCAACTTCCCTTCATGGGTTCGTGCTCGTTGGGCAAAAATATCGAGGATGAGGCCAGTACGGTCAATCACTCGACATTGGCATAGTTGTTCAAGATTACGTTCTTGGGCAGGAGAAAGGGCGTGGTTGAAGATCACCACATCCGCTTCAACAATTTGAACCGCATGCGCTATCTCTTGGGCTTTGCCCTCACCGACATAATATTTAGGGTGTGGAGTTTGACGGCTGCCAGTAATAATTTGCAGTGTCGACACTCCAGCAGAAGAAACCAGCATTTCACACTCGCTGAGATCATCCCACTCACCCTTTTGCGTGAAGTTGATATGAACAAGTACCGCTCGCTCACCGGCTTCGTAACGGTCAAACAAGCAACCAACTCCTTTGTAAGTAAATAATACTAATCAGAGAATTACTCTTCTGATTTGTCTGATGGACGATCAGACCCAGTGCGTGGCTCAGCAGTGTGGTGGCTCACTGCACGTGCAGGAACAACCGTTGAAATCGCATGCTTATACACCATTTGATTGACTGTGTTTTTCAGTAAGATCACAAATTGATCAAAGGATTCAATCTGACCTTGAAGCTTAATTCCGTTCACAAGGTAGATGGATACTGGAATGCGCTCACGACGTAGTGCATTTAAGAATGGGTCTTGTAGAGATTGCCCCTTAGCCATTTTATTTTCCTTATTTGTATTTTGTTGTAGTTATTTAGCTAGTGGTGCACTGCATTATTGGTGCGGCCTTTGCATCTGAGCTAAATGAATAAAAACCCCGTTGCTACTTGTTATGACGGTGATAATGCCAAATATCAAGTAACGGATCCTTTACAGGGTACATCACGCAAAAGCGATCACATTATACACAGCTAACTCCATCAGATGCTATGGCATTTGAGAGAGTTTCTACTGCATGATCAATGTTTTCGCTATCTAACCAAGTTAAATCATCCCAGCTGCGTAACCAGGTGATCTGACGCTTGGCCAATTGACGGGTTGCACAGATTCCACGATATACCGCTTCCTCTAACGTACAATTCCCATCCAAATAGTCCCACATCTGTCGATAACCAACACAACGAATCGATGGCAAATCCGGATGAAGATCGCTTCGAGCATAAAGTGCTTTCATTTCTTCTTCAAATCCAGCTTCGATCATCTTTTCAAACCTGAGTTCGATTCGACGGTGGAGCTCAGCCCTTTCCTTGGGAGCTATAGCAAACTGCTTAACTCGAAATGGCAGGCTTTCACCTTTCGTTTGAGTTAACTCTGTAAGAGTTTTACCTGAAATTCGGTAAACTTCCAATGCTCGTGACAATCTTTGTGGATCATTAGGATGAATTCTTGCCGCCGAAACCGGATCAATCGTTTGTAATTGATCGTGTAACTGCCCCCAACCATGCTCCAAAGCCTCTTGCTCAATTTGTTGCCGTATCTCAGGGTTAGCTGCAGGAAGTGGCGAAAGCCCTTCAAGTAGAGCCTTGTAATACAACATAGTTCCCCCAACGAGCAGAGGAATTTTACCTTGCGCGGTAATATCATGCATTGCAAGTAATGCATCGCGACGAAAATCTGCCGCCGAATAGGCTTCACTTGGATCCAAAATATCGATCAGACGATGAGGTGCGAGTGCCAGTTCATGTGCATTAGGTTTGGCGGTGCCAATATCCATGCCTTTGTAGATCAGCGCCGAGTCGACACTGATGATTTCCACTGGGTATTTTTGGCGTAGACGAATCGCCAAATCTGTTTTACCTGATGCGGTCGGGCCCATTAAAAACAGAGCCAATGGTTGTGTTTGATTCATCATTCTTTTAATTCGTTATGCCAACAAGGCCGCTATGGTGGTAGAAAAATCAACGGGGCGGACAAAACTCGCATCATGAAGAGGAAGTTGCCCTTGCCAAAGCTGTTCAAGTTCCGAAATCATTTGGATGGCTTCAGACAAAGTGTAGTCACTTTTCACCACAGTGATGTGTTCAGCCAGCCAATCGGCAACAAGATCCACCGTAATAGGTTCATCATCAGCCGTAAAATTAGCGGACACGTAAGATAGCAGATCTGGGATTAAGTTTTGCAGGTTTTGTTGCCTCAACGGTTGAGGTACGCCCATCACCATGATGCTTGAACCATGACGTTCTTTAAGCTCAATCCCTAGCGTATTCAACATCGGCTGGCAATGCGCTAACGCTTGATGTTCTTGTGCTGAGAGCTTGATGGAGAGCGGCACGAGTAAGGGTTGGCTTTTCAAGCCGCCTTGTTCGGTATGCAACTGGCCGCGAGTTTTCAGCCATGCTCCTTTGATAAGAGAAAGCAATACGACGCCCTGTTTGGACCCCATTAACAGGTACTGCCCTTTGATTACCGCAATAGCTTTACCCAACTGTTCGAGCTGCAGCATTTCACCTTGATCTTGATGTGCGATAGGAGAAAGTTCGACTGCAGAAGCCGGCGGTTGAGTTGCCATCAGCTCTTGATAGAGCTTCACTTCCCCGTTCGAAGGAGAGCCCGTTGGCTGGTGCTCAGCTTTCGCCCGAGAAGAAGATGGAGAGCCGTTTTGCTGCCAATGGCTACGCTTTGGCGTTTCAGCTATGCCGTGCGCGGTTGTGCTTTCTCGCTCAGCTTTTCGTGGATAAGCGGGAGTGTTGTCAATCGCTTGCCACACTTGCTCTGGAACGGTGTTATGCCCCTCAGTTTCTTGGCACACACGATCAATTGCAGTGTCATTCTCAATGCGATCCACAGTCTCCGCATCGGGCTGATGAAAAGCCGATGGTTTGAGCTGCGGCTTTTCAATGTGTTTGCTTTCAGCCAGTGCACTACTGAGTGCTTGATAGATAAAATCATGCACTAATCGCGCTTGATGGAAACGCACCTCATGTTTCGCGGGATGGACATTCACATCTACTTGATGGGGATCGAGCTCAATGAAGAGTACATAAGTGGCGAACTGATCGCCTCTCAGGCTGGTTTCATAACTTTGCCGGATAGCATGATTAATCAGCTTGTCACGCATCATCCGCCCATTAACGTAGCAGTATTGCAAATCACTCTGCTGGCGCGCGCCTTCTGGAGTCGTTATCCAACCATGCAGGCGAAGCCCTTGATGTTCCAACTCAATGTTCAGCATATGGCGAACAAAAGCGTTGCCACACACAGCCGCGATTCTTTTTTCCTCTTGAGCGGCCGTTTTAGCCGCTCGATATTGACGTACCATCTTGCCGTTATGGCGCACATTGATGGTGACATCAAACTGGCTCAAAGCAATGCGTTTTAGTAGCTCATCAATGTGAGTAAATTCTGTTTTCTCTGTGCGTAAAAATTTGCGCCGAGCGGGCGTATTAAAGAACAGATCGAGCACTTCGACAGAGGTTCCAATCGGGTGTGCGGTTGGCTGCAACTTAACCGCCATATCTCGACCTTCACTGTATGCTGCCCAAGCTTGTTCTTGCGTGGCTGGACGAGACGTCAATGTAAGCCGAGAGACTGAGCTAATACTCGCAAGCGCTTCTCCACGAAAACCTAAGCTGACGATCGCCTCTAAATCATCTAAGGTGTGAATTTTAGAAGTTGCATGGCGGCTTAAAGCGAGCGCCAATTCCTCTTTTACTATCCCTTGCCCGTTATCGCGCACACGAATAAGCTTCGTACCTCCCTTTTCGATATCGATATCGATACGAGAGGCGCCCGAATCCAAGCTATTCTCCACCAGCTCTTTAACGACAGAAGCCGGCCTTTCAACCACTTCACCTGCGGCAATTTGGTTAGCAAGACGTGCGGGTAGAATCTTAATCGTCATCATGATTATTACTTATTGGGAATGATCAACACTTGCCCTATGGCGAGCTGATCAGACCGAAGTTGGTTTACTTGGCGAATACTATTCAGACTCACTTGATATTGGCTGGCAATTTTGCTCAAAAACTCGCCTTTTTCAACTTTATGCTTACGCAGCGGCTTATCCTTCAAACTCACCGTTATCTTCAGTTTCTGCCCCAGCGTTAAGGTGTCTGAACGCAAGTTATTCTCGCGTTTAATCGCATCCACACTCACTTTATACGTGCTCGCTATCTTGCCCAAATACTCGCCAGATTTCACCACATGCGTAACAATTTCCGTTTCTACTGGGTTGCTGACCACAGGAACGCGAATCGGAGCTGACGTAGCCGGAATCGTTAAGATTTGACCAATCGACAAATTGGCATTTTTTAGTTTGTTGGTTGCGATTAATGCTTGAGTCGAGGTGCCATATTTATTAGCGATAACCGAGAGTGATTCCCCACGCTGCACTTTGTGCTTTTGCGTCTTACCACGATTAGCAAACAGAGTGCCCTCGGGTGGGTTTTCTTCAAAATACTTGACGATAGCGGTTGCCAATGCGCGAGCCAATTTATCTTGATGCGAGCGCTGAAATAGCAATTGTTCCTCGGTAGGGTTAGAAATAAAACCCGTTTCAACCAACACCGAAGGAATATCGGGCGACTTAAGTACCGCCAAACTTGCGTTGACTGGCTCTGCTTTATGTAAATGGGCTACTTTTCCCATTTCGCCTAGCAGATGAGTTGCCACCTTGTAACCCTCTTTTTGCGAGTGGCTAAATTGCAAGTCCAGCAAGGTTTGGCTAACGTTTCGATCGCTATTGTTTTTTGCCAGCACTTCACCAGCACCACCTAACAGTTCTGATTGCTGTTCGTGATTCTCAACCCAGCGAGCAATTTCCGTATTCGCACGCTTGGTATTTAACACAAACACCGAGCCCCCCCTGGGTTGCGGGGTATGAAACGCATCGGCGTGAATGGAGACGAGTAGGTGTGACTTATTACGGCGCGCAATTTCAGAACGTTTATTGAGATTGACAAAGTAATCGCCACTGCGTGTCATGACCGCCTTCATTCCCGGTACGGCGTTAATTTGATCTGCGATCTTCTTGGAGATACTTAAGGTGGCATTTTTTTCATATTTTTTGGTCGGGCCAATCGAACCGGGATCTTCTCCGCCATGACCAGCATCAATAGCCACCACGATATCCTCGGTTCCTAATAACTGCGAAGCGTCGCGGCTCACTTTAGTTTGGCTGGCAGGTTTTACTGTCGCCTTATCACTATCCAAATTGTGGGGTAAATCAACCACCAAACGATGCCCATACTGACCACCCGGCGTTGGCGCAAGTTTAAATGGCTGAGGGTTCACTTTGCGCTGTAACTCAAACACCAAGCGATACGTCCCTTTCTCCGGAGGCGAGCTATTACGAATTTGCTTGAGAACAGGACTATCCGTGACTTTAAGCGGCAATTTTGTATTAAGCGTGGTGTTTTTTAAATCCACCACCAAACGCTCGGGGCTGCTTAAAGTGAAATAGCTATAATCCGCTTCAGTTTTGAGATCGATAACCACTCGAGTTTCATCTGGAGAAGGCCAAACGCGCACGCCTTCTAATGCATTCGCGTGCGCCGTTGAAGTAAATAAAGCACAGCCCCAAACCGCAAGCGATAGAGTTATCGTTCGTAACAAATGGATGATGTTCAACATAACTCCAACTGACTCAGCAATGAGGATCCATAGGGGCTGTTTGCACTCAGAAAAGCTTGCCTTTGTTCGCCATCGTAACGTAGCTCAACATCAATATCTGCGGTTGGAAGTAGACCGCTGCCTTTTTCTGGCCACTCAACAAGGCAGATCGCATCCGGTGTGAAATAGTCACGAATACCCATAAATTCCAACTCTTCCGGATCGGCCAAGCGATAAAGATCAAAATGGTATACTTGCCAATCGGCTAGTTGATAAGGTTCAACTAAGGTATAAGTCGGGCTCTTGACGTTGCCAACATGGCCTAATGCGCGGATGAAGCCACGGCTGAAGGTTGTTTTTCCAGCACCGAGATCACCATGCAAATAAAGCGTGGTTTGCGCAGAGCATCGCTTAGCCAAAGCTGCGCCTAATTTTACCGTTTGCTGTTCGTCTTTTAAGGTAAAGATCTTAGTACTCATGAATTACCGCTCTCAAGTGTCGAAAATTGACTATATAAAAATCAAAAGAACTCGAATAGTAAACTGGGTTGGAATTGAGAGACAAGCTCTCTTCTGTAAGTAAAAGGAAAAAACTCGCTTTTTATGTCAGTTTAATCCACATCACAGACGATCATTTCCTAGATCCTCAATAAAGGATCCGTTAAGATCCTCGCCCCTTTTTGCAACGAGCTCATCGATAATGGACTACCAAGTACTGGCAGACAAAATTAAAATCTGGGCACGTGAACTTGGCTTCGAAAAGGTCGGGATCTGCGATATCGATCTCAGTGAGCACGAAGAGTCTTTGCAGAAATGGTTGGATGCTGGATTTCACGGTGAAATGGACTGGATGGCGCGCCATGGCATGATGCGAGCTAGGCCACATGAACTCCTTCCCGGCACCGTCCGTGTGATCAGCGCACGCATGAATTACTTACCCCCAGATGCTCGGTTTGCCAGTGATTTGAATAATCCCAATTACGCTTATATCAGCCGCTACGCTCTGGGGCGTGACTACCATAAACTGGTACGCAACCAGCTCAAAAAACTCGGCGAAAAGATTGAACAAGAAGTGGGGGCACTCGGTTATCGCCCTTTTGTGGACTCCGCCCCAATACTAGAGCGGCCTTTAGCACAAAAAGCTGGACTTGGTTGGACTGGCAAGCATTCGCTTATCCTTGATAAAGAGAGTGGTTCTTGGTTTTTTCTTGGTGAACTACTGATTGATTTGCCGCTGCCAGTCGATACACCAAGCAGTAATCAATGTGGAAAATGCACTGCCTGCATCACCTCATGCCCTACACAAGCCATCGTGGAAGACGGTGTTGTTGATGCTCGCCGATGCATCTCTTACCTCACTATAGAATATGATGGCGTAATTGCTGAAGAGTTTCGCAAGGCAATGGGTAACCGCATTTACGGCTGTGATGATTGCCAGTTGGTCTGCCCTTGGAATCGCTTTTCCGACCTCACTCAGCAAAGTGATTTTCATCGCCGTCAAGCACTGGATGAACCAGACTTAGTTGAACTGTTTGCTTGGGATGAGGCCACCTTCTTACGTTATATGGAAGGTTCGGCTATTCGCCGAATTGGCCACCAGCAATGGTTGCGTAATCTTTCCATCGCTTTAGGAAACGCGCCATATTCACAACGCATTATCGCAGCGCTAAACACAAGGTTAGGCTTGTCTGATTTATTAGACGAACATATACATTGGGCGCTAGTAGAACAAAAACGAAAATCATCGGAGCCAGCGAGTGCATGCTCTAGCAATAAGAAGCAGCAGCGCTTAATTCGAATTGTCGAGAAAGGGTTACCGCGTGATGCGTAAAAAATGAGGTAATTGCATAACTAATGAACACAGACTTTGATATGTATCTCAAAATACCAATTTGTGGACAAAATTTTAAACACGACACTGTTTTCTATAATTAAGAAAAGTTAGCCACATCAGCAATTAATGACAAGGATCAAAGATCTTGATATTAATGATCATACAGTTAGTTGACCTAATGGTGACAAAACAACAAAAATCAATTTAAAAACAATTAGTTACACAGAAAGACAGCAAGATTAGAGAACAGAGCCGCATTAAAAGATCTTTCACTGACGCTTACCAGCACTTCACTAAAAACACGTTATACACCAACTTATCCACAATTATTTTTTGTGGATAACTCTGTTAATGAATACGAATAAATAGCGACGAAAAGCCAGATTCTACAGAGGCTAACCTGTGTATTGAAATTCAGCACGTAAGTTATCAAGACGGCAATAAATCCGCTTAGAACTGCAGATTATTTTTATTTTAGGGAGTTATGCTTCACAGCATTAAAGAAAGAGCATAAACCAAATACTGGTTTGAGTTCAGAGAATACTCTGAAAGAAGCTGGAACGACACATAACCGTTACCTCAACCTTGGCAAGGTTGCGCTCTACCAACTGAGCTAGTGTCGCAATGATTAATCGCATTCACGCTTAATCTGAATTTGGTTGCGGGGGCCGGATTTGAACCGACGACCTTCGGGTTATGAGCCCGACGAGCTACCAAGCTGCTCCACCCCGCGTCCGTATTGTGTCACCGTTAAGTACGATGAAAACTTACACTCTCTAACAAGAGAATTTGGAGCGACACACGAGGTTCACTTTCTTTAAATAAAAAGGCGTGACCTCAACCTTAGCTAGGTTGCGTGGCGCTATTCTTTTCTTCGAAAAGAATTTGGAGCGACACACGAGGTTCGAACTCGTGACCTCAATCTTGGCAAGGTTGCGCTCTACCAACTGAGCTAGTGTCGCAATGATTAATCGTATTTACGCTTAATCTAAATTTGGTTGCGGGGGCTGGATTTGAACCAACGACCTTCGGGTTATGAGCCCGACGAGCTACCAAGCTGCTCCACCCCGCGTCCGTATTGTGTCACCGTTAAGTACGGTGAAAACTTAAACCTGTTCACTTTCTAACAAAAGAAAGTGCAGCGACACACGAGGTTCACTTTCTTTAAACAAAGAAGCGTGACCTCAACCTTAACTAGGTTGTGCGGCGCTATTCTTTTCTTCGAAAAGAATTTGGAGCGACACACGAGGTTCGAACTCGTGACCTCAACCTTGGCAAGGTTGCGCTCTACCAACTGAGCTAGTGTCGCAATGATTAATCGTA
>NZ_CAWNMS010000065.1:0-20646 GCF_963875605.1 Vibrio sp. V04_P4A5T148 | reverse complement strand
CATCATGCAACAACTCCCTTGATATTTATATAATTCACTCTATTTCAATAAGTTATTTGATATTAAAAAGTTATTGATTCATTTGTTTATTTTGGAATGTATTTTGCTTTAAGGCTGTTTAATAACAATAACTCACTATATTGGTGAGAAAATAATCAAGTAGCACAGGATTGGTGCGCAACATTTCAATGGAGAATCACTAAGATGACTCAAACCGTAAGTCAGGTTCAAGGTGCCGTACAAGCCCTGACTCAAAGTTCTGATACGCTATTTTTGCTGCTCGGAGCAATCATGGTGTTTTTAATGCACGCCGGATTTGCCTTTCTTGAGGTGGGGACTGTGCGTAAAAAGAACCAAGTGAACGCGCTGGTAAAAATTCTCGCCGATTTCGGTATTTCTACAATCGCCTATTTTTTTATCGGTTACTGGATAGCCTACGGCGCTCATTTCTTTGCTGATGCACAAACCCTTGCCCAAGGGAACGGCTATCATCTAGTTAAGTTCTTTTTTCTATTGACGTTTGCCGCCGCTATTCCTGCTATCGTTTCTGGAGGCATTGCCGAGCGCGCTCGGTTTTACCCGATTCTCATTGCTACTTTTTTCACCGTCGGGTTTGTTTATCCGCTGTTTGAGGGAATGATTTGGAATGGCAATTATGGCGTGCAAAGCTGGTTTGAAGCTCAATTCGGTGCTGCTTTTCACGATTTCGCTGGCTCTGTTGTCGTGCATGCAGTCGGCGGATGGATTGCACTCATCGCTGTCATGTTTCTAGGAATGCGTAAGGGAAGAGTACGTGCAGGAAAGCACACCAACTTTGCTCCATCCAACATTCCGTTCCTAGCACTGGGCGCGTGGATCCTTTGTGTGGGCTGGTTTGGTTTTAACGTCATGTCAGCGCAAACATTAAATGGAATTAGTGGATTAGTCGCGATGAACTCTTTAATGGCCATGACTGGTGGTATTTTAGCAGCGTTAATTGTCGGAAAAAATGACCCTGGCTTTATCCACAATGGTCCTCTAGCGGGATTAGTCGCGGTGTGTGCAGGATCGGACTTGATGCACCCACTGGGTGCCTTAGTGACGGGAGTGGTAGCGGGTGCTTTATTTGTTTGGTTGTTCACTCAACTACAAAACCGAACGAGAATAGACGATGTATTAGGTGTATGGCCATTACATGGTGTTTGTGGTGCATGGGGTGGGATTGCCGCTGGTATTTTTGGCCAATCATCACTCGGCGGCCTAGGTGGTGTCAGCCTCGCCGTTCAACTACTAGGAACCTTATTGGGTATTTCAGTGGCAGTATTGGGTGCCGCAATCGTTTATGGCTCTCTCAATGTATTGACTGGATTGCGTTTATCTGAAGAAGACGAATTTAACGGCGCGGATTTGGCTATTCATAAAATCTCCGCCATTAACGAAGATTGATTACATATAGACCGAAGCCGCGGGGTACTTCGGTCTATTTCATAGCTCGGTTTATGTCACAGAAAATAAGCAATCAATGGCTATTTTATACTATGGTCTAACCCTCAAAACTACTGTTGTTATTGCATCGGTGCTAAGCTAGCAAAAAAGCGTGCAATAAGGACATAGTATGAATTTCCCCTACAAGAATATCGTGATCCTCACGGGGGCAGGCATTTCAGCGGAATCAGGCATTAAAACATTTCGTGCCCAAGATGGGTTATGGGAAAACCATAAAATAGAGGATGTCGCGACCCCTGAAGGTTTCGCACGTGATCCCGATCTCGTACAGGATTTCTATAATCAGCGTCGTCGAAAACTCCAATCTGAATCAATACAACCTAATGCCGCCCACATCGCGCTTGGTAAATTAGAGCAAGAGCTAGAGGGAAACGTAACGATTATTACGCAGAATATCGATAACCTTCATGAGCGGGGGGGGAGCAAACAGGTGATTCATATGCACGGTGAGCTGCTTAAAGCACGCTGCAGCGTTTCTAACCAAGTAATAGAGCATAAAGACGACATTCTGAGCGGAGAGCTTTGTCATTGCTGTCAAATTCCAGCTCAAATGCGACCTCATATTGTTTGGTTTGGCGAAATGCCACTGCGCATGGGCGATATTTATTCAGCACTCGAGACGGCTGATCTTTTTATCTCTATCGGTACATCGGGCGTTGTTTATCCTGCTGCAGGCTTTGTTCATGATGCCAGAATGCATGGCGCGCACACCATTGAGATCAACTTAGAACCGAGTGCCGTTGAAAGTGAGTTTGAGGAAAAACGCTACGGTAAAGCCAGTATTGAAGTTCCGCGGTTAGTGGAAGAGATATTAGGGTTAGAAATGCCAAAAAAGAAACACGCCTAGAGTAGGCGTGTTATCTAAACATTGAATATGATCAATTATTTACTTTGAGCTTCTGGAAGTATTCGTCGTACAACACATTCGCTTCTCCCACCTCATCTTGCCAAAACCCGCTGTCCATCACAGATTGTGGAGGGAAGATATTAGGATCATTGGCGAAAGATTTGGGTAACAGTGAATAGGCTGTTTTAACGGGAGTTGGGTAACCAATTTCTAATGCGATTTTTGCTGCATTCTCAGGGCGCAATAAGAAATCAATCATCTTATGAGCCGCATCAACGTTTTTGGCCCCGGCCGGAATGGATATACTATCCATCCAGAAAATCGCGCCTTTTTCTGGCCAAATAATGTCAATTGAAGCGCCTTCTTGGCGGGCCATATACGCCGAGCCATTCCATAACATACCTAAAGAAACTTCACCCGCTAAAAAAGGGTTTGCCGGAAAGTCGGAGTTGAACACTAACACGTTTGGAATCAGTTTTTTAAGCTCTTCATAGGCCGCTTTAATTTCGTCAGGATCCGTCGTATTAGGTGAGTAACCAAGCTTACTCAGTGCAATATGGAACACCTCACGAGCATCGTCCATCATCATCAACTGACCTTCCCACTTGGCATCCCATAAGTCGCCCCAGTTTTTGATCAGTGATTTATCAAGCATGTCGGTATTAATACCAATCCCCGTTGCGCCCCAGATATAAGGGATAGAAAATTTGTTGTTTGGGTCGAACGATTTATTGAGATAGTTAGAATCAAGATCAGCAAAATGAGAAAGCTTAGCGTGGTCAATCTCCTGCAACATGCCTTCTTTACGCATTTTAGAAACAAAGTAGGTGGATGGCACGACAAGATCGTAGCCGGAACCTTGAGTCTTTAACTTGGCATACATGCTTTCATTAGACTCATAGGTTGAGTAAATGACTTTAATTCCTGTCTCTTTGGTGAAATCTTCGAGAACGTCGTGGGGGATATATTCAGACCAGTTGTAAAAATAAAGCTCTTGATCTGCAGCCATTGCAGGCGTAGTGAATAGAGTTGCTGCGCAAATAGCGCCAGCATACAGTGTGCTTTTCATTACGTTTCCATTTTAGTCGGTGCCAAAGCTTAACTAGGCAAGGGTGCGTGATACGAAAGTGCAAAGTATACCAGTTTTAACGAAAATAGGCAGCTAGTGCTGCCTATTTCATACTTTTTGCGGAATTATTGACCCGCTTTTAACTTCATAAAGTAATCTTCATACTGCACAGTTTTTTCACCAACGGCAGATTGCCATTCAACACGATCTAAATCATCTTGAGATGGGAAAAGAGCAGGGCTGTCTTTAAATTTCTCATTAGACGCTTTCACGCCAGTTAAATAACCCGTGTCGCGAGAAATTTGTTCTGCAATTTCTGGACGTAGCAAGAAGTCGATCATCATATGTGCGGCTTCTACGTTTTTGGCACCAGAACTGATAGCAAAGTTGTCAACCCAACCGATACCGCCTTCTTTAGGGAAAACAAGCTTAATTGGCAAGCCTTCTTTTTGCGCCGCTGCTGCAGAGCCATTCCACAGCATACCTAAGCCAACTTCACCAGAGAGGTAAGGAGCGGCAGGGTTATCTGAGTTAAATACCAATACATTGGGCATTAGTTTTTGCAGCTCAGCGTAGGCCTCATCAATTTGCTTTTCATCCGTAGTGTTACCTGAGTAACCTAACTTACGAAGGGCAATGTGGAATACCTCACGAGTATCATCCATCAACATTAGCTGGCCTTTCAACTCTGGGTTCCATAGGTCACCCCAGCTTTGGAAATCATTGGGATCATACATATCGGTATTAACCGCAAGCCCAGTGATAGCAACCACGTGTGGAATTGAATAATCATTATTTGGATCGTAAGGTTTATTCAAATAGTTGTTATCAAGGTTTTTAAAGTTGCTTAATTTAGACTTATCAATCTTTTGTAACATACCTTCATCGCGCATTTTAGAAACGAAGTAGGTGGATGGAACAACAAGATCATAACCTTGGTTGTGAGTTTTTAGCTTTGCATACAGGGTTTCATTCGATTCATAAGTTGAATAAATGACCTTGATGCCGGTCTCTTTAGTAAACTGCTCTAGAAGACCACTGTTAATGTACGGCCCCCAGTTCATGAATACTAGTTCCTTGTTTTCATCCGCTGTTACTGCTCCAGAGAACAAAGAAAGCGCACATGCACTACCAGCTAATAGAGTAGCCCATTTTTTCATTGACGTTAGCTCCAAACCAAACGTTGCCTATTTTTAGGCGTTAGATAGAAAAACAGAATGACGATTTGTCATTCTGTTTCGCGTAATGTATTACAAGATGTCGATTCTACTTCACTTTTTCCCTTGCTAACAACTGTGATGTGATTACTAGAGCCAATGAGACAACTAACATCACGGTCGCCAGAGCGTTAACTTCTGGGGAAATGCCAACTTTAACCATAGAATAAATCTTCAATGGTAAAATTTCGTAAGTAGGGCCGGTTACAAACGAGCTAATGATCACATCATCCAATGACAGTGTGAAACTCAGCAACCAACCAGCCGCAACTGCCGGTTTCGCTAATGGCAAAATGATTTTGGTCAAAATCACCCATTCGCCAGCACCGAGATCTTTGGCAGCTTCGAGCATCTTTACATCAAATCCGTTGAGGCGACTGTAAACAGTCACAACAACGAAAGGTAAGCAGAATGTAATGTGTGCAATCAACAAAGTAAGAAAACCTAGCTGAGCACCTAACACTAAGAATAGCGCAAGTAGCGAAATTGCCATGACAATATCTGGGGACATCATCACAACAAACAACATACCATTAACTGCACGTTTACCTTTAAATTGATAACGAAAAAGGGCTACAGCAGTTAAACTGCCAATCAGCGTCGCTGCTGTGGCTGAAAAAACCGCTACATTCAGCGAGTGCCATGCGGCCTGAACTAAGCTGTCGTTTGCAACTAAAGCGTGGTACCACTTGGTAGTGAAACCGCCCCATTTAATACCAAATTTGTTGTCATTAAATGAGTTTACAATCAGCACTATGATCGGTAGGTATAGAAATACATACACTAAACTCATAAAGCTAAATCTAACTGTTTTGCCCATTAGTCTAGCTCCACTTTCTTATTCAATAACTTACCAGCACGATAGTATGCATAAAGCATTACAGCCATCGCCAGAGTCAAGGCAATGCTGGTCGCGGCGCCAAATGGCCAATCACGAGCATTCAATACTTGGCTCTTAATCACGTTACCAATCAGTAGGTTTTTCGCGCCACCGAGTAAGTCAGCAATATAGAACATACCTAATGCTGGCAGTAACACCAATAAGCAGCCCCCGATGATACCCGGCATGGTCAATGGCAATACTACCTTGAGCAAAGTTTGAAGCTTATTTGCCCCTAGATCTCGCGCGGCTTCAATGTAGGTATCGTCCAATTTTTCAATAGCAGAATAGAGCGGAAGAATCATAAAAGGCAGCAAGATGTAAACCAAGCCAATCATTACCGCTGTCTCGGTGTACATAATACGCAGTGGTTTGTCTATGATGTCTAAAGCCATTAAAGCTTGGTTTAAGATGCCTTGCGTGCCCAGAACTATTTTTAATCCGTAGGTACGAATAAGAGAGTTCGTCCAAAAAGGAACAATCACCAAAAACAGCATAATTGGACGCCATTTTTGTGGCATTTTTGCGACAATGTAGGCAAATGGATAACCAATAACCAAGCAGAGAAGGGTAGCCACAATTGCCATATAGAAAGAGTGCATGAGCACTTTGGCGTAAAGTGGATCCAATAGGCGTGTATAGTTATCAAGCGTGAAGGTCATTTCAATTAAGTTGGCTTCATCGCGAGTCAAAAAGCTAGTACCAATGATCATAACGTTAGGGATTAGCACAAACAGCACTAACCACCCAACAATCAATGTGATAATAGCATTTTGAAGATTAAGCTTCTTGCTCATCATCGAGTACTACCTCCCAGCTTTCAACCCAAGTGATAGCGACTTTCTGGCCGAGAGAATGGTCCACATCAGGATCATCTTCGTTAAAGAATTCGCTAACCGTCACGCGCATGCCTGATTCTTCCAATTCGACTACAGATTCTAGAGTCATGCCTTTGTAGGTACGTTCTGTCACGTGTCCAACAATGCCTTTTTCTTCTGACTCTTTAATCTCTTCGATGCGAAGATCTTCAGGACGCAGCAAAACTTGTAGTTTGTGTCCGGGTTGTACATTTTGATCGTGGTAAACCACCGCTTCAACACCTTCGATATGTGCACGAATACGCTTATCGTCAATTCGTTCAATCGTTTCAGCATTAAATACGTTGATCTCACCGATGAAGCGAGCAACAAATAGGTTTTTAGGGTCTTCGTAAATTTCACGTGGAGAGCCATCTTGCTCAATTTTCCCTTCACGCATAACAATAATGCGATCCGACATTGATAAGGCTTCTTCTTGATCGTGCGTAACGAAGATAAAGGTGATCCCAAGCTGACGTTGAAGCTGCTTAAGCTCCATTTGCATCTGCTTACGCAGTTTATAGTCAAGCGCGGATAAAGATTCGTCTAGCAACAGAACCTTAGGTTTATTAACAACGGCACGCGCGATCGCGATACGTTGTTGTTGACCACCAGAAAGTTGACTTGGTTTACGCTGGGCCATCGCGTCGAGACGTACCATCCGCAGTGCTTCCATCACACGGGGTTCAATGTCCGTCGTTGGCACTTTTTGCATACGCAAACCAAACGCGACATTTTCAAATACTGTCATATGTGGGAAAAGTGCATAGCTTTGAAAGACGGTGTTAACGTGTCTCTGTTCAGCAGGAACTTTTGTAACATCTTGATTATCAAGAGTAATTGAACCTTGATCTGCGGTTTCAAAACCTGCAATCATTCTTAGTACTGTTGTTTTACCACAGCCAGAAGGACCAAGTATCGTTAAGAATTCGCCATGATTAACATCAAGGTTTAGGTTGCCAATGATTTCCTTACCATCGAAACTTTTACTGATACCAGAAAGACGAACTACTGGTTTTCCTACTGATTTTTTTACGTTCAACGTCTGTTTTTCTCCCACCTTGGTCTATAGGGATGCCTATCTTACGACCTGTCGCTATACACAATTGAGGCGCGCATCATAATCACCAAAAGAGTGAATTCAAAGCGTTTTCTTATATTGATACAGAAAAAGTTTTGTAGGTAGCAGTAAAGATTGATTACCATACAGAACTAACTAACTGTTCAATGCTTTCAAGTGGTTAATTATCAACCAAACACATAATAATGCAAGATCAGTTTAGGCTTCTGATTTTGGACTAGAGTGTATTGCAGTATAATGACAATAACTTTGTGACCCAAATACAGGCAACTTGCTTTTCCGTTGCCTAGGACATTTTATGAATAATGATATTGAAAAAGATTTCAATTTAGGCGGTAGTGTAGAGCATGCGCTCAAGGGAGATTACGAGCTAAAAGTTAACGCCGTGCTCAAAGAGGCATGGGATTGTACGATCAAGCAATTTATCTCCTTTTCTCCTTCCATCGTGATTCTTTTATTTGTGCAGCTTGCGATCTTCTATATTGCTTTAAAATTGCAACTGGGTGATCCATCACTAATCTTGGATGCGTTAGAAACACCAGAAGCTTTCACAGGCAATATTGTACAAGCTATTTTTGTTGCTAATTTTAGCTATGAGGTCGTTAGTGCACCTATTTATGCTGGCGTGAGCTTAATGGCGATGAGTCATGTCGCTGGATTAAGAACACAGCCAAGACATATAGGTAAGGGATTACAGTTCACCATCCCAGTGATTTTAGCAACGCTATTCAGCTTATTACTGCAAGGTGTAGCAGGAATGATTTTCCCATTGCTATCAATGTATTTGAGTATTGCGTTTAGCCAATCCATCTTATTGATCTGCGAAAAACGGGTTCCACCTATGCAATCACTGCTATTATCCTTACGCGCAGTAAATAAAAAAATCGTTCCTATTGCCGTGATTTATTCCGTGATCATGCTGATGTTCGTTGCCGCCGCGCTCTTTTATGGGATAGGTTTCATTTTTGTATTACCTTTCTTCTTCCATGCTAAAGGGATTATTTATCGCAATATGTTTGGCATCAAACTAAAGATCATAGCGACTAATCAATCCGACAATAATCCAAATTCTCAGGTGTTCAATGCGTAAAATAATCTTACTTACCGCCATCTCGCTCGTGGTTGTGAGTTGCAGCGTTTATTACGTCAAGCAAACCTCAACCGAGACGACTTACAAAAGCGACATTCCATCTTTGCAAGGTGCAAGAGCTATTGGCAAAGCGCCTGACTTCTCAGCCATCGATGATGTGAATGAGAAAAAGCATGCTTTTTTTTCTTTCTTAAAACCAGGGATAGCTTGGGAAAATTTACGTGTTTTGCGAGAGCGTGAAATATTAGAGAGGATTGCACAACATCATCTAAGCAATCAGATAGCCAAAAGTGACTATAGTGAGGCGCAAAAACTCTCTAAGCGATATGAAGTACCGATTCCTGCAGAAGGCATCACTAGCGCATGGCTAGAAAACATGCTGCATCGAGTTGACGTTTTACCCGAAGCGTTAGTCTTGACCCAGGCAGCGAATGAATCGGCTTGGGGAACCTCTCGCTTTGCAACTGAAGGAAACAACTATTTCGGTCAATGGTGTTACAGTGTAGGGTGTGGGTTGGTACCTTTGCAACGAGTGGAAGGTATGACTCACGAAGTGGCGAGTTTTGGTTCTGTTCAAGAGTCAATCCACGGTTACTTCATGAATGTTAACCGCAACTCCGCTTATCATGATTTACGAGAGATTCGTTTTCGATTAAGAAAAAATAATGCCGATTTATTGAGTGCTGACAGTGCCATGGAGATGACCAATGGCTTACTGAAATACTCAGAGCGCGGAGAAGCTTATGTGCAAGATCTTCAATCTATGATGCGTCACAATCAGCCTTTCTGGACAGAATAATAATGAAAAAAAGAACGCTTACCTTATTACTGACAACGTTATGCTTTGCTAACGCATTTCCCGTTAACGCTCAAGAGTATATGTTTACATACTCCAAGTTGTTTTCAGCAATGAAAAATAACGTGAAAGAAGAGTACCCCAATGTCAAAGTCGCTTATTATTTCCTTAATGCCAATACCAAGCAGCTCTGCCCAATAGAGAAGGCTTGGATGGAAAAAGAAAAGCACTATGAAGCGTTGAAAGTCAGTAGCAACCACGAACTACTACTTCCTTTAGACGATCATTTACGGCAAGCGAATCCGTTAGTGTTTGTCGATACTCCTCAAGATATGCGTTGTGACTTTTCGACTGTTGTTATGGCAAAAGAACAGTTCAAAGGAGAAATATCTTACCAACAGGTCGCCATCTTATTACCCCAGATGCAAAAATTACTGGAAGAGCTCGGCGGGATGTTTGCGAGTTGGTTCACACCCGATGTTTCTGGTGTCACACTCGAATTTGCCAATAATTTGAATTCGGTCATTCAGTTGAGTAACGGCGAAACCATTAACATAGAAAATGGCAAAGCCCAAGTGGATCTCAGTCAACTGGGTGAAGGTGGATCGATGCAGTTACCACAAGAAACGGTTCGCGTGTTACCTTACCTTCCCAAAGCGAAACATTAGACATGTTGGGCTAATATCAATAGGGCTGCATTCGCAGCCCTTACTCGTTTTATCTTTGTAGGAATATCAAAGATTGGTGACATCCAACTTCAAACTAGGATCAAACTCCATCACGCTATCCTCATCTTCGAGCGCTAGGATTGGCATCTCTTCTTTATCAAAACCAATGTCGCCGCCATTAATAACGCCTGAATCACGGTTAATCGACTTAAAGTCAAACAACTTGAAATCAGCCAAATGGCTAGGCACTACATTTTGCATTGCACTAAACATGGTCTCGATGCGCCCAGGGAACTGTTTATCCCAGCCATTTAGCATTTGCTTAATGTTTTGACGTTGCATGTTTGGCTGAGAGCCACATAGATTACATGGAATAATCGGATACTCTCGCATGTTCGCATATTTGATAATGTCTTTTTCACGACAGTAGGCTAGAGGGCGAATTACCACATGTTCACCGTTATCAGACACAAGTTTAGGTGGCATTCCTTTGATCTTTCCACCATAAAACATGTTCAAAAATAGCGTTTCTAGAATGTCGTCACGGTGATGGCCTAACGCAATTTTCGTCGCACCGAGTTCTTTGGCTGTACGGTACAAAATGCCACGGCGTAAGCGTGAACAAAGTGAGCAGGTGGTTTTCCCTTCAGGGATCTTATCTTGAACAATAGAATACGTGTCTTCTTCGACAATTTTATATTCAACGCCTAGCTGATCTAAGTACTGCGGCAGAATGTGTTCAGGAAATCCGGGCTGTTTTTGATCAAGATTCACGGCAATAAGCTCAAAGCTAACAGGGGCACTTTTCTGAAGGCTCATTAGAATATCCAGCATGGTAAAGCTATCTTTACCGCCAGAAAGACATACCATAATACGGTCGCCATCTTCAATCATATTAAAGTCAGCAATGGCTTGACCCGTATTACGACGGATACGCTTCTGAAGTTTATTGAAATTATATTGTTGAGCTTTGGTGCGCTCTTGAATTTGCTCAGTCATCAGTGTCTGGTCTTTAATCTTTAAAACAAAATAGAGTGCGTATGATACGGATAAATAGCGCAGATGCCAGATCTAACAAGTAAGGAAGATAAAAAATCCCCCTCGTCTATGACAAGGGGGATCGATGATAGATCGGGCCATTTTAAATAGAGGTTTTAGGATCTAAAGGGCTTACGTAGCCATGCGGCTTTAATGCTAAAACATCACAGTTAATTTTATCAATGACTTGTTCTGCCGTGTTGCCAATAAATACTGCCGATAACCCTGTACGCCCCGTCGTACCAAGAATAACCATCGCCGCATTGAGCTTTTCAGCTGCTTGAGGAATGACGTCTTCAGGCAAGCCTTGTTCTACAAGTGTTTGAGATTCATCTATACCATGCTTTTGTCGCAATGCTTTCATTGCCATCAAATGGTGACCACGAACAGCATCAGTGTAGGTCATTGGATCAAACTCGGGCAACTCAATGGTAATATTCGCAGGCGTAATAGGGTATGAATTCACCAGATAAGGTGTCGCACCTAAACGAGTGGTGAGGCTTTTTAGTTGTTCAACCATGCAATCATTTAAATCAATATGAGCCGGATTTTCTGACCCCACATGTACCGAAGCGATTATATTCGCATTCTGTGGCCAATCTGAATTTTTAACCAATAGCACTGGAGTTGGGCATTTACGCAATAAGTGCCAATCTGTCGGTGTAAAAATAACGGATTCCAGGACATCATGCTTGCGCGTCCCTTTGATCAGAATGTCATGTTCTCCGTAAAATATCTCAGCAATAATCGCTTCATAAGGGCGGTTATGCCACACCACTTTCACTTCAAATTGGATCGAACTATCAATATACGGTTCAGCTACTTTCCTCATCCATTGCTCGCGCTGATGGATAACACCACGTCGCATAGCATCACGTTCATCAACAGAGAGCATCGACGTCATGTCATAAGAG
Organism: Vibrio sp. V04_P4A5T148; assembly: GCF_963875605.1. Classification (NCBI taxonomy): domain Bacteria; kingdom Pseudomonadati; phylum Pseudomonadota; class Gammaproteobacteria; order Vibrionales; family Vibrionaceae; genus Vibrio; species Vibrio sp. V04_P4A5T148. The sequence continues at coordinate 8,704 of NZ_CAWNMS010000065.1, read as the reverse complement.
AAATCATAAATAGATAGAAAAAATGTAATGTGGCTAGAAGACGTGCTTTGCTGCGCTAACTGTATGGCTCTGGCAAGGGCGGGTTGTTCATCGTGGTTGATGTCAGCAACTACCAGAATCTTGCTATAAATACTCATATCGACTCCTTAATTATGGAGGAGGGCGTTAGAGTTACTTTAGCTCATAACCAGCGAGAATTTTAGAAAAAAAGAGAGTTTTTAACAGAAGTATGACGTAGCTCATTTAAGAGCTACCTCATTGAAGTTACTTAGTTTCTTTAGATACGCCTGCCAGTTCCATCAGTTGGTCATGGTCAAGGATTGTGATGTATTTGCCTTTAACGCTAAGGATTTCAGACTTCTGAAAACGGCCGAGTAGACGACTGATCGTTTCAACAGTGAGACCAAGGTAATTACCGATATCACCACGAGTCATTGTCAGACGAAACTCTCTAGGGCTAAAGCCGCGCTGAGAGAAACGAGTCGACAAGTTATAAAGAAAAGCCGCCAATCTTTCTTCTGCATTCTTTTTAGATAGCAGAAGAATCATCTCTTGGTCGCCCTTAATTTCATTACTCATCAAGCGCATAATTTGCTGACGTAACTTAGGCATTTTACCCGAAAGATCATCAAGAATTTCGTAGGGTATTTCGCATACCATTGATGTTTCTAGAGCCTGAGCAAAGCTAGGATGAGAATCATCAGTGATCGCGTCAAAACCAACTAAATCACCCGCTAAATGAAACGCAGTGATTTGTTCATCACCTTGCTCAGTAATGGTATAACTTTTAATTGTACCTGAGCGAATAGCGTAGAGAGACTTAAGGTCGTCACCAGCTTTAAATAGCTCTTGGCCCTTTTGGATAGGTTTTTTACGCTCAATAATTTGATCAAGTTGATCAAGTTCAGATTCATTGAGAGTAAAAGGAATACAAAGCTGGCTAATGCTGCAATCTTGACAGTGAATTGCACAACCACCAGATTGAATGCGCTTTGCCGCTGGCTTATCAGAAATCATAACAACCTTTCACTTTTTGATGTACATCAATATTTTAGCACCCATTACCCCTAAAGGATAGCGAAAAAAGATGCCATAAATCAGACAGCTACCACGTAGATGATAAAATACTCACTGCTCCATAACCCGTGTATAGACCATAGAGTATGATAAAAATCGCAGCAAAATGACGAAATATGAATGATTGTTGAATGTTCTTCAAACGGGTCGCTCCGTAACCAACAAGAAGCATCGCAGGTAAGGTTCCCAAACCAAAAGAGGCCATAACCAGTGCCCCAGACAGCGCACTACCGGACACCACAGACCAAGTCAGTACCGAGTAAACTAGCCCACAAGGTAACCATCCCCAGATAAACCCAAAAGGGAGAGCGAACCACGTTTTCCTAAGCGGGAGCAATGATTGCCCAAAAGGCGAAATAAAACTCCAGATTTTTTGCCCAACCTTCTCCAGCTTTAACAGACCAAACCACCAACGGCCAACATACAATCCAAGTACAATCATTAGGCCTGCCGCAATGAGCCGCAACCAAATCAACGCATGATTAAGTGTAGAAAATTCGGATAGCGAGGCGGCGAGGCCTCCTAATAAACCGCCAAACAGCATATAGCTGGCAATACGTCCAAGGTTGTAAAAAACAAGCAGTATTGGGAGTCGATCATTGCGTTTTTCACCTAAGGTCAAAAGAGAAGCAATTCCGCCACACATTCCCATACAGTGGCCAGCCCCAAGCAAACCGATAAAGAAAGCACCAATCCAATCTGCGGTCATTTTTTCTCTTCTTTTGATGAGGTAAGTTCATCTTCATCAAACAAAATATTGTGTCCTTGGCGTTCTAAATCTTCAAACTGTTCGCTCTTTACTGCCCATAAAAAGATGATGACGGCGATTGTAACCAAAACGATCGCTATGGGGATCAATATATAAAGACTTTCCATCTACTTATCCCTCTTTTTGAGTAGTCGAAGAGAATTAGATACCACAATAATCGAACTCGCCGACATGCCCACCACGGCAATGTAAGGAGCAACCAGCCCCGCAACGGCGAGTGGCAAAATAATAATATTGTATCCAAGTGACCACGCTAAATTTTCCCGAATAATTTTGCGAGCTTTTAACGCTAAGCTTCTGGCTTCCAATAATCTGTCGAGTCTATCTCCAAGTAAAACCATATCAGCGGATGCTTTTGCGACATCGGTTCCACTACCCATGGCGACTGATAAGTGCGCACCAGCAAGCGTTGGCGCATCATTAATGCCATCGCCAATCATCATGGTGATATCATCATCTGGTAACGACTTTAAGTAACTCAGTTTATCTTCTGGTTTGGCATTCGATACGACAATATCTATGTCCATTTCGGCGGCCACACTGTGTGCATTAAGTTGAGAGTCACCCGTTAATAGCGTGATCTTAATTCCTTCATGATGGAAACGATCGATAAATTGTTTCGCTTCACTACGGATAGGATCGCGGTACGTGAAGGTTGCCACGTGGTGCCCGTTGAGCGACAGATAAATACGATTTGCTCGAGCGTCACTGATGTCGTTCAAAACAAATTCGGCGCTGCCAATACGAACATCGCCTCCTAAATAATGACCTTGAATACCAGACCCAATCATATTCTGCACATGCTCAACACGAAACTCGTCATTACGATATTGCGCAAACGCTCTGGCAATGGGGTGATTGGCATGATGCTCCAAAGCAGCCGCTAGCGCCAAACAATGGTTTTCGTCTATATCACTATGCAACTCAACGTCACTAATTTCGATATCACCACGGGTCAACGTTCCCGTTTTATCAATAATCAAATGGTTAACTTTGCAAAGTGTTTCAAAGACATGGTTTTTTCTCAATAAAATACCAAAGTCACCCATTCGTGATGTAGCGCAAGTGATGGCTGTGGGAGTGGCAAGAGAAAGCGCGCACGGGCAGGTTGCCACCAAGACCGCTAACATGATCCAAAATGCATCTTCAGGTTTTGTCTGGTGCCAATAAAACCAAGTGGCTGCTGCAATAATCAAAATTACAGCTACAAAATATCTCGCGACAATATCTGCAATTTCTGCAATTTTAGGCTTAGACATTTGAGCTTCATCTTGCAGTTTAACGATATTGGAAATAACGGAATCTGCTTTAGATGCAGTAACTTCCAACTCGAAAGACTCATCGCCATTTAATGTGCCAGCAAAAACAGCATCACCGACTGTTTTGACAACTGGCACTGATTCACCGGTCAACATTGATTCATTAATATGAATACGCCCATTCAACACTCGACCATCAGCAGGGACGTGTTCTCCAGGCAACACGCGAATTCGATCACCAAGAGCTAGAGTTTTTACAGGCACTTGACGGCCATCCAACGTAGTTGCAACCGCAGGGATCAATTTCAGTAAATTGCCGCTAGCCGCCGCGGCTTTTCTACGCGCCCGCATCTCTAAAAATCGTCCAACCAGTAAGAAAAAGGTAAACATTGAAATGGATTCAAAAAAGACTTCGCCTTGTTCAGTCACTGTCGCTATCAGACTAGCAACATACGCAAAAATAAGAGCGATAGAAACAGGAACATCCATACCTAATGTTCTGCCTCTAATGCTTCGCCAAGCATTGAGGTAAAAGGGAAGGGCAGAGTATAAAAGTACGGGGGTTGCAAAGATCAAGCTAACCCAACGAAAATAATTGCGAAACTCAGAATCAAGATCACCGAAGACCTCAAGATAGAGCGCCACAGCAAGCATCATCACTTGCATGGTGGCTAGACCTGCAATACCCAAGCGATAAAGATATTGCTTCATTGATTGATGGTAGGCTGCCTCATGTGCGTCTGCTTCAAAAGGGGCAGCCTTATAACCTAATTTATGAATAGTCGAAAGTAATTCACTGAGTCGTGTTTGTGTCTTATCCCAACTGAGTAAAGCACGGTTGGTAGTGGTATTGACCCTTATCGAAATTACCCCATTTTTATGAGAGAGTTGTTTTTCAATTAACCAAGCACAAGCCGCACAAGAAACACCTTCTACCGATAACGTCACTTCTGACGTTTCGTTGTCGTTACGAACAAACTCTGCTTGTACATCGTCATTATCGTAATGAATGAGTGCTTTGAGCTGCTCTGGCACAAGCTCCACTTTATCTGCAGTGGTCGTTCGGTATTGGTAATAAGATACTAGGCCACTTTCTACAATGGTTTTAGCCACGGTTTCACAACCGGGACAACACATATCTCTGCTTTCACCTAGAATATCGAGTTTATAATCTGTGTTGGCTGGTACATCTTCACCACAGTGGTAACACGCTTTGCACATAGTTTAATTCATTAATTGAGTAGAAGTTGGCATTGGAAACGTTACTCGACCTTGGATTAACCACTCCTCATTGTGAGGAGTGAGTTCGATGAACCAAGGGCCTTGTAACGGGGCAGGCAGGGTAATGCGATATATACCTTGTGCATCCGATGCGACAAGTTGTGTGAAATCACGGTCTGGCAGTGTCCGATGAGCAAACATCATTTTAATCGCGGGGTAGTGTTCAAGCTCACCTTTATTAAATTTGAAGATAATATCATTACCCTCAGAGTAGACTTCCGAGCTGAGCTTTAATGCTTTTGCTTCGTTAATTTTTGATAGGTCAATATTAATGCCTTTGCCCTTTTTGTAGTAATCCTCTGTCACCAATGACACTGAATTCTGAGAAAAGACGATAACCGTTGCAATCGTCCATATCACCACAGTTAACGGTAAGATGATCAGAAACCACGGCCAGAATTGTTTATACCAAGGAGTTACCATAAAAAAGTTCTCAACAACAAAATAAAGAAGGCTTATTAAAAAGAGAAGAAAGACAGCCCTAATAAAGAGCTGCCTTTGTTGTGCAATTAGTTCTCGGTATTGCTTAAACTCCACACGTAAGCAGCAACCAGTTGAACTTTATCTTCACCGAGAATGTCATTCCAAGCAGGCATAACACCTGATCGGCCATGCATGACCGTTTGAGTAACATCGGCTCTTGAGTCACCAAATAACCAATCGTTATCAGTAAGATCAGGTGCTCCAAACGCAGGGTTACCTTTACCATCCGTACCATGACAAGCGGCGCAAACGACGAAGCGAGCTTTACCTGCTTCCGCTTCTCGAACGTTCACAGAACGCCCAGAAAGGCTTAGGGTATAACTCACCACTTCCTTCACACCTTGCTCACCGAGGACATCTTTCCAAGCTGGCATTTGTCCAATACGACCATGTCGGATAGTGGTCACAATCGCTTCTGGTTCACCACCATATAACCAAGCATTATCGGTTAGATTCGGAAAGCCTTTTTGACCACGAGCGTCAGAACCATGACACTGAGAGCAGTTTTGTAAGAATAAACGCTGACCAACCTTCAATGCATCAGAATCTGCTGCAATTTCAGGAATAGGGCGTAAATCCGAACCGCCGCCAGTATAAGCTAAGCGTTTAAATGCTTCACCAAAGTAGGTGTTTGCGTCATCTAACTCTTTTGCATACTGTACTAACACTTTATTGTTTTGCGCATTTGCAATCGAGGCTTTGGACTCATCAAGAGAGCGAATGGTTTGATCTGAACTTTGCCAACCAAGTACACCTTTAAAACTACCTAACCCAGGATAGAGGGTCAGATAGATAGCGGCAAAAATAAACGTACTAATAAAAAGATAGGTCCACCATTTAGGCAGAGGGTTGTTGAGCTCACGAATACCATCGTATTCATGGCCCATATCCGAGCCTTCTTCCACTCCCATTTTGTCTTTTAAACACCAAACGAGCAGAATCGCACAGCCCAGCAAAGTTCCCACCGTAATGATGATGACCCATAGACTCCAAAATGTCGTCATTGTTTAGTCACTCCTTGTTCCTTAGAGGATTTGGGCTGTTCATCGGCAAAAATGAGGTTAGCCGCTTCATCGAAACGAGCTTTACGGTTTTTGCCATAGGCCCACCACACTACGCCTATAAAACAGACGAACAGCACTATGGTCCAAATACTGTGAATAGTACCGATATCCATAACTACCCCTTACTTCATTGCGTGACCAAGAGATTGAAGATAAGAAATGATTGCATCCATTTCTGATTTCCCTTCGACATCTTTTGCTGCATTCGCGATTTGTTCATCGGTATACGGCACACCAAACTGATTACGGAATAATTCAAGTTTGCTTTGCGTAAGCTTGCCGTCCAACACATTTTTTGCTAGCCAAGGAAAACCGGGCATGTTTGATTCAGGAACCAGTTCGCGAGGATTAGTCAAGTGAACTCGATGCCATTCATCAGAATAACGACCACCAACACGAGCCAAATCAGGTCCAGTCCGCTTCGAACCCCACACAAATGGATGCTCCCAAACACTTTCACCAGCCACCGAATAATGACCATAACGCTCCGTTTCGGAACGGAATGGGCGAATCATTTGGCTATGGCAAACGTTACAACCTTCGCGAATATAGATATCACGGCCTTCAAGTTGCAGCGCAGTGTAGGGCTTAAGATTTTCAACAGGCTCAGTAGTTTGCTTTTGGAAAATCAATGGCGTGATTTCAACCAAGGCTCCCCAACTGATGGCAAAAATAATGAAAATAGCCAGTAAACCGACATTACGTTCGATGATTTCATGGCGATTATTAGAACTCATTCTTTCATCTCCTTATGCCGGTTGAGGAATAGCTTTTAAGCTATTATCTGGTGCAAAAACCGTTTTATACGTGTTGTAAGCCATCAGGAACATACCTGCTAAGAAGATAAATCCACCAATGAATCGAACGGTATAGAATGGGTAAGAGGCTTGGACAGACTCAACAAAACTGTACGTTAACGTACCGTCAGAGTTAACAGCACGCCACATCAAGCCCTGCATAACACCTGAAATCCACATCGCAACGATGTAGAGCACCGTACCAATAGTCGCTAACCAGAAGTGAGCATTGATCAGACCAACAGAGTACATACGCTCTTGGTTAAATAGGCGAGGGATTAAATGGTATACCGAACCAATCGACACCATTGCCACCCAACCTAGAGCTCCAGAATGTACGTGACCAATAGTCCAGTCGGTGTAGTGTGACAGTGCATTAACTGTCTTAATCGACATCATTGGTCCTTCAAACGTAGACATTCCGTAGAATGACAATGAAACGATGAGGAATCGTAAGATTGGGTCATAGCGCAGTTTATGCCAAGCACCAGATAACGTCATGATCCCGTTGATCATCCCGCCCCATGAAGGAGCAAACAACACCAACGACATCACCATGCCAAGTGACTGAGTCCAGTCAGGCAGAGCAGTGTAGTGTAGATGGTGCGGACCAGCCCAAATGTAAAGAGAGATCAAAGCCCAAAAGTGAACAATTGATAAACGGTATGAATAAACAGGGCGTTCAGCTTGTTTTGGTACAAAGTAATACATCATACCAAGGAAGCCGGCAGTAAGTAGGAAACCCACCGCATTATGACCGTACCACCACTGAACCATAGCATCCACCGCCCCAGCGTAAACTGAATACGATTTACCCATAGAAACAGGGATTGCCATGCTATTTACAATATGTAATACAGCAACAGTAAGGATAAAAGCTCCGAAGAACCAGTTTGCCACATAGATATGTGCCGTCTTACGTTTGACGAGTGTTCCAAAAAACACTATCGCATAAGATACCCATACAAGAGCAATGGCGATATCAATTGGCCATTCTAATTCCGCGTATTCTTTACCGGAGGTATAACCCAAAGGTAAAGTTATTGCTGCAGATAAAATAATGGCTTGCCATCCCCAAAAGGTGAAGGGCACAAGAGGACCACCAAATAGACGAGTTTGACAAGTACGCTGAACAACATAATAAGATGTTGCAAAGAGGGCACTTGTACCAAACGCAAAAATAACCGCATTAGTATGCAGAGGACGTAAGCGACTGTACGTCAACCACGGCGTATCAAAGTTTAGCTGTGGCCAAACTAATTGAGCGGCAATCAAAACACCTACAGCCATCCCAACAATACCCCAGAGAATAGTCACTAAGGTAAATTGCCGAACAACTGTATAGTTGTAGTTTTGTTCAAGCTGCTTTTCTTGGCTCATTTGCATGCTTCCAATTTCTAATTAACTACACTTTACTTCCAACACGACACATGTCGTAATGCCCCCCAAATCCACAATAGAAATACTGCTTTATCAGAACGTTACTATCTATTGCTGACTTTAAAAAAAAGTGGCATTTTCAACCGTCAACTATACTGCAATTAACAATTCAATGACAGAGTAGTAACCTTACAGTTGTTCAGGATTTGGCCTTTTATTTCAAAACTTTGAAGTTTGTTACACGAGGAAGGAAGCATCATGGCTTCAGAAAAGCTTACAAAACACAGGTTTGCTCAAATACTAATCACATTGCTCATTCTTTTGGTCGCTTTTTTCTGGAGGACTTTTTCTTATCAAAACGTCGACATGACGAGCTGCACTCCAACGCCAAATTGTTCTGTATTTGTAAATGAACAGGAAATTATAGTGATTAAAGATGATAAAAACCCAAATCAATACATAATTGGGCCACGAATTCCTGAACTAGAAATACATACAAATGGAACACTTATTCAACATTCCGACCACTGGATAATCCAACCAAATTCACCATAAACTCTTACTAAATAATAACTAGAATGAAATCTTCGATTA
>NZ_CAWNMS010000064.1:0-21618 GCF_963875605.1 Vibrio sp. V04_P4A5T148 | reverse complement strand
TGTTATATCCATGTCAATAATGATTGCTCAAAAACAGAAGAAGCCAGCATTTTGCTGGCTTCTTCATTATCCTAATCGTAGATGCTATAACGCTTTTGAGATGGCGTCTACACTCTCTTTTGCATCACCAAAAAGCATATAGGTATTATCTTTAAAGAAAAGAGGGTTTTGTACACCTGCGTAGCCAGTATTCATTGAACGCTTGAATACAATGACATTTTGCGCTTTCCATACTTCCAACACTGGCATTCCGGCGATCGGACTGTTCGGATCTTCTAATGCTGCTGGGTTTACTGTGTCATTTGCACCGATCACCAAAACCGTATCCGTTTCAGTAAAATCATCGTTTATTTCGTCCATTTCTAACACAATGTCATAAGGCACTTTTGCTTCAGCAAGCAGTACGTTCATATGGCCAGGCAAACGTCCAGCTACTGGATGAATACCAAAGCGAACTTTAATGCCTTGTGCACGTAACTTCTCCGTGATTTCGTGAACAGGATACTGTGCTTGAGCTACTGCCATGCCATACCCTGGAGTGATGATCACTGACTTAGAGTTTTTCAGCATTTCGGCTACTTCTTCAGCGTTTATTTCACGGTGTTCACCGTACTCAACGTCTGCGCTGATAGCCACATCTTGACCAAAGCCCCCGGCAATCACACTAACAAAAGAGCGGTTCATCGCTTTACACATAATGTAAGAAAGAATGGCACCTGAAGAACCAACCAGTGCTCCGGTTACGATCAGCAAATCATTCGCTAACATAAAGCCAGCCGCTGCCGCTGCCCAACCTGAATAGGAGTTAAGCATCGATACCACAACGGGCATGTCTGCACCACCAATCGAAGCCACCAAATGGTAGCCAAACGCGAACGCTATCAGAGTCATAATAATCAATGCAAACATGCTGCCACCATTATTAACAAAGTAAATCATTAATAATGTGGAGACAACAATGGCCGCGAGGTTGAGCTTATGCTTATGAGGGAGATTGAGCGACGACGACGAAATGATTCCACGCAGTTTACCAAAGGCGACGATAGATCCTGTAAAGGTGACGGCACCAATAAATACCCCAATGAACACTTCAACCAAATGAATCACGTGTTCAGCGTGATCGAGTACAATTGGCGCATCGATATAGCTGTTATAACCCACTAATACCGCAGCCATGCCCACAAAACTGTGGAGAATAGCCACAAGTTCGGGCATTTCGGTCATTTCTACTTTTTTAGCATAATGAATACCGATACCGCCCCCAATTACCATCGCCAGCAATACCCAAGCTAAGCCCTGCGCATCTGGACGAAAAATAGTGGCGATGAGTGCGATAGCCATACCCGCTATACCATAGTAGTTACCAGCTCTTGCTGATTCCTGCTTTGATAATCCAGCAAGGCTCATGATGAAGAAGATAGCAGCAATAATATATGCGGCTTGTACTAATCCTGCAGACATATATTACTCCCTTAGTCTTTACGGAACATTTCAAGCATACGTTTGGTGACTGTAAAACCACCAAAGATGTTAATGCTTGCAATTAAAACAGCGATAAACGCGAGGAAAGTGACCACACCACTCCCTTGACCTATCTGCAATAAAGCTCCGACCACAATAATGCCGGAAATTGCATTGGTAACGGACATCAAAGGAGTATGTAAAGCATGAGTAACATTCCAAACGACGTAGTAACCCACAACACACGCTAAAACAAAAACGGTGAAATGGCTTAAGAAAGCCGCAGGTGCGACCGATGCGATCCAAGCAAAAGCGCCAACGGCAGCAACTAAGCCAGTAATTTTTTTCGTCGCAGAAACGGGTTCTTGTTTTTTGGGTTCAGGTCTAGTTGGTGCGGTCTTGACTTGCGGTTGAGCAGAGACTTGGATCGGTGGTGCTGGCCACGTTATTTCGCCTTCTTTCACGACCGTCACACCACGTAAAACAACGTCTTCAAAGTCAATATTGATGGACCCATTTTTTTCCTTGCATAACAATTTCAGCAAGTTAACGATGTTTGTTGAATATAATTGAGAGGATTGTGTTGGTAAGCGGCCAACCATATCAGTATAACCGACCACTTTCACACCATTGGCGGTTGTAATCACCTGATCGGCAACCGTGTATTCACAGTTCCCCCCGTTTGCAGCTGCAAGATCGACGATCACGCTACCAGCGCTCATACTGTCGACCATCTCTTTGGTGATCAGCTTAGGGGCTGGACGTCCAGGGATCAAAGCCGTCGTGATAATGATGTCGACATCTTTAGCTTGCGCTGCATACAGTTCAGCGGCCTTTTTATTAAAGTCGTAAGACATCTCTTTGGCGTAACCATCGCCTGAACCAGCCGTTTCTTGGAAATCGACTTCCAAAAACTCTGCACCCATTGATTGAACTTGTTCTTTTACTTCTGGGCGAACATCAAAAGCTCGTACAATTGCCCCCAAACTTCCTGCGGCACCGATAGCAGCGAGGCCAGCAACGCCAGCTCCAGCAACCAGTACTTTTGCCGGCGGGACTTTGCCCGCTGCGGTAATTTGCCCTGTAAAGAAGCGGCCAAATTCATGTGCAGCTTCAACAACAGCGCGGTAGCCAGCAATGTTAGCCATTGATGACAAAGCGTCTAAAGCTTGTGCTCTGGATATTCTCGGCACTGAGTCCATCGCCAGCACGTTGATTTTTTTACTTGATAACTGTTCCATCAATTCTGGGTTTTGTGCAGGCCAGATAAAACTGATTAGGCTTGCCCCTTCTTTGATCAAAGCAACCTCATCAATCGATTGTTTTTCATCAACAATCGGCGCATTGACCTTCAAGATAATGTCTGAATTCCAAACATCTTGTGTCGAAACAATCGTGGCACCAGCCGCCTCAAAAGCCGCATCATCAAAACTGGCTAAAACCCCAGCTTGAGTTTCAATGGAGACGTCGAAGCCTAGTTTGATTAATTGCGCTACCGAACTCGGTGAAGCTGCAACCCGTGTTTCACCCGTAAGGGTCTCTTTTGGTACACCAATTTGCATAGTTATTCCTTGACTATTGGCACAATGATTATTCTGTTTTTATCTAACCACCAGCATAACTGCAAGCAGTTTGTAATAAAAATACAAAATGCTATTACATATAAGGTTAAGTAATGAGTGATTGTCATAGGTGAAAGACAAAAACACAACGACATCCAAACAAAGCAGAGGTCGAACCACTTATCACAAAGCTCTATAAAAACAGGATATTAGCCATGTATTTTACTCAATGAATAAGGGTATCGACTAATGAGGATATTCATTATGATTTTTATCAAGTTGGACGATGTTAGGAAAAGATTTTCTCGCCCATCTGATCGATGAGCATTTTTGCTTTTTTAAGCATAAGCTCATCAGCGTCGCTTTTACTAGCTACGACATCGGAGCGGATAAAACGGTGAGTACATATTTCACCATTAACATCTTTACTAATTTTACCAGCGACACGATATTGCCCTGATTCAGACATTGCATCTTGGTAAATTAAAAAACCTTTATATTCAATGGGATCTAAAAGCTTCATTTTTGAGTCATTGCCTGACCCTTGATTAAATAAACGAGAAAAAAATCCCACAAGAACTCCTTTAAGACTTGTTTGTTTCAATAATCGGCTTCTCGAACCACTCTAGTTCTAAGTTATCGTCAAAGCGCAATTGGCCTAGAATGATAGGAATATCATCTTCTCTGTGTCTACGTCGATCATTAACGATCATGCTTTCCGCCGATTCAACGGCAACTTGTGCATTCTCTTTAAGTATGACCAATTTTTCTTCAGGTAGCGCAGAGAGAAAATCTATGTCGTATCGAATATAGATCGGTCTCAATTGAGCAAGGGATAAGCAAGCAAGATCGGCAAGCTGCTCATTATCATAGTGATTTACATACTTATCTTCAGCCAATACGCGTCCGACAAGTGTTTCCATGTAATTATGTACATCAACACTGATTTGCATCCTTACACTCCTTCCTCTTCGTACTAATCAAAATATTTAGATAGAACTTAGCAGTAACAACTTAGCGTACCTTGGTGATTTTATACAACTTTTAGATGCGTTGTCGTCTAAACTTTGTTCAAGTGCTCGCTTTCATTTAGTAAGTCTAGCAAAAAGCTTGGCAATCTATTAAATAAAAGTATGCTATGGGCCTTATTATCAATTTTAATTTTAAATGCCACAAAGGTCATATTTGTATTATTAATGCCGACAAGTTTTGTATCATCTCATTGGTTTCGATTCTTATTCCCAATAGGGTTGCTAATAGCCATTATGTTGGGGATGGAAAACGTCATTCTGATCACTAGCGCCAATATTGGCTTCGCTAGTAACCTGCCTTATATTCTTTTCACGGTAGCAATCGCATTAGGACACATTTTTAAGCAAGGGCGTTTGGCTATGATCTCGACAGCGATGATGGTGGCCTACGCAATCATCCAGTGGCGCTTACAGATGCCCCTTTCTACGGGAACAACCTTGCTAGAGCTTTCGTTATTAAGTTTGTTATTACCCGTTTTGTGTTTAGTACCTTATGCATTAGGAAGTAATGCTACTGTATTGAGTAAAACTTATGGCTTATACATCGCTATTTTGCTGCTGTTAATGTTTTGGGCCGTTGTTACTTTGATGTACGTCAGTGATGGCGGATTTGAGAATTTTAGCCAGGTTTTGTTAGTAACTATACCGAAAATATCGAAATTGCCATTTTTGTTGGTGATGTACCTCTTGGCATTAATTGGGGTCTCCGCAATATTTGTGCTCACGCGAAACCAGATCTTAGACACCAGCATTTACGCCAGTATTTTACTCTCCTCCGTCACCTTTATTTTTTTCCACGTGAGTTATATCTCAAGCACACTTTTCTCTCTAGCCGGGGTTTTATTGATCTTATATCTAATTTCGGCGGGCCATAAAATGGCGTTTATTGATCGCTTAACGGGTATCCCAGGTCGCCACGCCTTAGATCTTGACATCAAATACTTAGGCAAAAAATATGCGATAGCGATGCTAGATATAGACCATTTTAAGCAGTTCAATGATCGCTATGGTCATGACACTGGTGATGATGTGCTTAAGTTGATTGCTAGCCGTTTATTGCTGACTCAAGGAAACGCACGTGTTTATCGCTACGGTGGTGAAGAGTTTACCATCCTATTTAAAGGAAAAAATGCACAGCAAGCTGCAATCTACTTAGATTTGCTTCGTAAAGATATTGAACAATACCAAATGGTCATTAGGAACGCAGAAGACAGACCAAAAGACGATAAGCTCGGTTCCAAGAAGCGTGAGCAGAAAACACCATCAAATCTTGTCTCTATTACGGTTAGTATTGGCGTTGCTGATAGCTACGCCTCAGAAAAACCTGAAGCAGTGTTAAAAATTGCGGATCAAGCGCTCTATAAAGCTAAACAAAATGGCAGAAATAGAGTTGAAGTATGAACAGTTACCTTGATTTAATGCATCACATTTTGGTATAGAAATCGCAAAATTTGATATTCAACAAGGCGTACATCACATTCACAGAAACTTCATTAGATTGTGCAAAATACTTTGGTTAAGTTATTCATGTTGCAACTGTTTCGCAACGTCAAAACAACATAGCAAGAGTAAGATTATGAGTGAAAAAGTAAACGGAATTGTAAAGTGGTTCAACCAAGATAAAGGTTTTGGCTTTATTACCCCAGATAATGGCAGCAAAGATGTATTTGTACATTTTTCCGCTATTACGGGTGAAGGGCGCCGCAACTTAGTCGATGGCCAAAAGGTGAGTTTTGTGATCACTGATGGTCAAAAAGGGCCACAAGCTGAGAGCGTCAGTCCCGTTTAAATTTTTAAAAAGAACGGCTCTAATCCACTCTTTCTAGGGTGGATTTTTTGTTTCTAGTAGACTGGATAAATACGAGAATATTGGAGCGGGCAGCGGGAATCGAACCCGCATCATCAGCTTGGAAGGCTGAGGTAATAGCCATTATACGATGCCCGCGCACCGAATTGACGCTGTCACTATGCCACAGTTAGCAAAAAAGAAAACCCATTTTTTATCAAAACCCGTTCAAGCGAACAGTAAATAAACAAAGTAAATTCAATTGGTTGAGATTTGTGTGCTTTTGGTTATTTTTAACTCAATTGAATATCTACTCTTGCGTTTAAATTTTGAACTTTTCCATTTCTTGATTGAGTACAGTGACATTATCTTTTACTTGCGCTGACGTTTGGTTTGAGATTTGGCTAATACTTGCCACACTTTCCACCGAATTGACAACCTCTTGCATGAATTGAGTCATTTGGTGTGTTGATTGTTGTTGCAGATCCGCCGCCGAGGATAACTGGTGCATTTCCTTATCTAACGCCGTTATTTTTCCTTGTACGTCCATCATTTTGTTGAAGGCGTGGATGGTCTGCGTCGCACCTTCATTGGCAAGGTTCTGACTCATGTTAATTTCATTGACCACAGCCGCAGTCGCTGACTGTATGGCGTTTATAATAGTGTTAATTTCTGTGGTTGATTGAGTGGTTCGAGTCGCCAGCAGCCTAACTTCATCCGCTACCACAGCAAAGCCTCGTCCATATTCTCCGGCTCTTGCGGCCTCAATCGCCGCATTTAAGGCCAGAAGGTTAGTTTGTTCCGCTAATCCCTCTATTACTTCGGTCACACGCCCAATCGATTCGCTTTCTCGACTAAGATCGAGCACCAATTGCGTTGCCTTTTGTATGGTTTGATCAAGCTTATCAATACTCTTTCTATTTTGTTCTAGCGCCGAGGCTCCCTCTTTGAGCTCATTTTGTGATAACAAAAGAGATTGCGTAGATTGTTCAGCTTTTTCTGCGGTCGCCATAGAATACTGCGCCACATCGCTCAAACGTACTGTAACCTGCTCAATACTTGCTCGCTGCTGCTGTACTTGCTGCCGAGTGTTTGAGTTATAGTTCAGAAGCTCATCCATGTTTTGACTGACCTGTTGCGCTTTGGTACTGACTCCCTGAACGATCGTTCGCAGTGAGTTGTTCATATTGTTTATCGCGGCGGTAAGCTGAGATAGCTCGTCGCTACCTTCACACAAAAGTGCTGGTTGAGAGACATCTCCTGCCGCAATAATTTCGGCTCTCTTTCCAATTCGACTCACTCTGCGGCCGATATTCTTACCTAAGTAATTGGAAAGCAAAACAGCAACTGAAACAGTCACGGCAATCATGATAAATAACACGTTAATCACATTACTAATGCTACGACTCATCCTTTCGCCACTTTGCTCTGCTTTTGATTGTTGAGTGGCGATAACATCTTCAAGACGGTTAGTCATTTTATCTACGGCAGGCATAAGTTGTGTGGCCATTTTTTGATTGACGCCGTTCCATTGCTCAGATTGGCGTATTGCAATGACCTGCTGTGCGAGTGGGAAATAAAGCTGCTGCATCTCATTAAATAATGACCACAGACTCTGTTCATCATCCGATAGCAAAGAGGACTTTTCCACAATTTCAGCAACAGATTGGTTGTGAGAGTTAATTAAGTCTTGATATTTTTCGAGATGTTCAGGCTTCGCATACAGTAAGAAATCTCGCAACGATGCCAGTGCATTAGCTAACGAATTATAGCTGTCAGCATACAATTTAAAGAGACGTTTCCTCTCCCCTCCTTCTTTGTTAGTCGACTCGTCGTTAATCAGCCCTTGTAACTGGTCAAGTGCAACTTCTGCTATGGGGGCGGCCTCGTTAATGAATAATGTGTGGGCAGGTAAATTATCCTCACTTTGGCTCAGTAATACGATGCCTTGGATATGCGCTTTGATTGCTGCCCATTCGCTTATGATCGCGGTGTATTGCTCACTGAGAATCAGCGTTTCTAACACCGGTACCGTTTTGTCCATCTGTCCAATAATAGTTTCAAGTTTTGTCAGTTGCGTTGCACCCACTGCACTTTGAGAACCCACCAATAAATAGGCGCGTAGCGTTGAAATAACCTCTTGCATCGACTGCTGAATATTTCGGCTAGTATTCACAGTTGGCAGATCTGTTTGTAGCAGTGAATTGGTGTGAGTTTCGACTTGCGTAATACTGCGATAGGTAAAAAAGGTCGAAATGATAAGAAGCACCACCAGCAATAAAAAACTTAATTGCAACTTCCCTGATATCGAGAGTTTCATCCTTTGACTCCTCAAAATTTTCTTCGTTTAACTATAGCGGGTTCAATGGGTTTATTAAATGCGTATAGCCAATGCGAGTCTACCGTATACTCGTCTTATAACCCTAAATTGAGCATTGTGCGTTCAGTTGTGGCGTTTATTCCACTCTGGCGATTTATCATCCCTAATGCGCTATTTTCATCGTTTTGTGGTGCATTTTGTTAATCTTTGCTTTAATTGGGACAAATATTCCTAAATTTCTCATGTTATGTCTTTTCATCGACTTATTATTCTTAGCATCGTGTTTTTTTCAGGATGTGCAATGTATGCGGGCTTGAACTATGACCAACTGTTTGGTGAAGCAAGCGTTCAATCAAGACAATCGCCAGTAGATTCAAAAGAAGCCTCTTTCTTTTTAAATGATGTTAAACCCATCATCGATCAGCGCTGCGTGGTCTGTCACGCCTGTTATGATGCGCCCTGCCAGCTAAAAATGTCTTCAGTTGAAGGGATTGATCGTGGAGCCAGTAAAGCGTTGGTTTATCATGGTACGCGTCTGACGGCGTCGGCTCCTACCCGCTTGTTTGAAGATGCACAATACACAGAGCAGTGGCGAGATTTTGGTTTTCATCCTGTGCTGAACGAGAGATCTCAAACGCCTACCGCGAATCTAGAAGCAGGATTAGTCGCGAAATTATTAATGCAAAAAGAGGAACATCCGTTACCAGAACAAGATCAGCTAAAAGGTTTTGATTTTTCGATAGATCGCGAACAAGTTTGTCCAACAATTGAAGAGTACGGACAGTACAAACAAGATCACCCAACGTGGGGAATGCCTTATGGCATGCCAAATCTTAGCCCTCTTGAATACAATACGCTACTCACGTGGCTCAGAGATGGCGCAATCATGAATGGCCATATTCCGCTCACTTCTGATCAGGAGAAATTGGTTGCGCAATACGAAAACTTTTTAAATGAAGGTACAGCAAAGAATCAGTTAATGGCTCGTTATATCTACGAGCATCTTTTTCTTTCTCACCTTTATTTTTCTGAACTTGCTGGTCAGCCTAGATTTTTCACTTTGATACGTTCGACAACACCCCCGGGCGAGCCGGTTAACCGAATTGCGACAAGGCGTCCTTACGATAATCCTGGTGTAGAACGCGTCTACTACCGTTTGATCCCTGAGCAAGGCAGTATCGTAGATAAAACTCATTTACCCTATGCGTTGAATAAAAAACGTCTAGATGATTGGCAGGCATGGTTCATTCGGCCTAATTATCAAGTCTCGGTTTTGCCTAGCTATGATATTGAAGTTGCCGCCAATCCGATGACGGCATTTGATGCCCTTCCGGTTAAAGCACGCTTTCGATTTATGTTAGACAATGCTCAAAACACCATAATGGCTTTCATCAAAGGGCCAGTGTGTCGTGGCCAGCTAGCCCTGAATGTTATTAACGACCATTTTTGGGTGTTCTTTTTAGACCCAGAGAAAGCTGATTTACCCGAAGTGAATCAATTTTATCGATCGCAAGCCGCGAATCTAAAACTGCCAAGCGAGCTGGAAAGTAACACGTTGCCTATTACTCATTGGGTCCGTTATGCACATCAACAAGCACGTTATTTGAAAGCAAAGTCTGAATTTACTAATCAGTGGTTCAAAAATGGCGAGAACTTAACCACGGATGTACTGTGGATGGGTGATGGCTATAACCCGAATGCGGCACTGACTATTTTTAGGCATTTCGATAGTGCATCGGTAGTGCAAGGTTTGGTGGGAGAAAAACCCAAAACAGCATGGGTGTTAGACTATGCGCTACTAGAAAGAATCCATTATTTACTGGTGGCGGGTTTTGATGTTTACGGCAATTTCGGCCACCAGCTCATTACTCGCATGTTTATGGATTTTCTGCGTCTTGAAGGTGAAAGTAATTTTGTCTCTCTGCTGCCTAGAGAGATAAGGCACCAAGAGCAGTCAAGTTGGTATCAAAATCAAAGCACTCAACTCAGTGACTTTTTGCAACGTAACGTTGCCCCTTTTGATCAACCGACCAGTATTGTTTACCACACGCAAGATCCAAAATCTGAGTTGTTTGATCTTTTGAAGTCTGAGCTTCAACCTGTGTTATCAAATCGTTATTCGATAATTGACACTGGTTTTTCAAAGCGTAGTGAACAGATGTTAAATAGCATTAATAAGATCAAAGGTGAAGGGTTGTTGGCTGTGCCACAAATTATGATGTTGATGATCACGGCTGAAAACGGAGAGGATCAACTGTTTACTTTGTTACACAATAACGCCCATCTCAATATTTCAAGTCTATTTGATGAACAAAGCAACCGTGACCCAGCGAATGATGATTTGACTCTAGTGAGAGGTGTCATTGGCAGTTACCCTTCTGCTTATTTGTCACTGCATGAACACGAGATCGCAGAATTGGTGATGCTATTGAGTAAAATGCAAAATGAGCAGGACTACGTTAAGTTGCTCGATAGGTTCGCCATTCGCCGCAGTTCTTCGAAGTTTTGGCCGTTCAGCGATAAAGTTCATGCATGGTATCGAAAAAATCAACCTGTCGAATCTGGTTTACTTGACTACAATAGATTTGAAAACAGATAAACGTCACCTTTAATGGGTGAGATGAGAGGTGCCAAATGACCATACGCGACAGCATTGAAGCACTAGAACAACAAATTTATGTAGCCTGTTCTGAAGGTGACTATGAGACAGTCAATCAGTTAGAACATCAGTTGGAAGTGTTACTGTATAAGGCACAACACCCTTTTGATGATGATCCTAATGGGTTAAATAGCGGTTCGACGACAAATGACGAATGGCGCTGAATAAAAGACGGGAGCCATATCGCTCCCGTCTATTTATCAGATCATTAAAAAACAGAAAATTAGAAAAAGTCTATTGAGTTACGGCCACTTTCAGCATCTTTGCTTTTAGGTGCATCGGAGTTCTCTTTCTTTATGGTCGTCGGCTTATTTCTAGCCGGTTTGGTTTTTGACGCCTTTTGCTTCGGCTTAGGCACATTTGTTGCTGCCACTACCGACGTCACATCAGTTTCAGGTACTTCAGTCACGGGTTGATCACACAATACAACGTAGTACTCCTGGTTAAATTCAAGAAAATCCCCATTGTACATTTTACGTCGTTTTCGAGTTTCAAGTTCTCCATTGACTGCCACGTAACCATCGCTAATCAGGAATTTTGCTTGCCCGCCACCATCCACTAGGTTAGCAATCTTTAGCACCTTATAAAGCTCAATAGGTTGCGACGAAACTTCAATACCAATCGCCTCTATTTCAATTTCTTCGTTTTCTAATGTGTCTTTATCGTTAATCATTACGTTTTTCTTATCACGAATTTTCACGCAGTGTAATGCTAAACGCACAAATTAGGAACCACAGTTAAATACTTCAACTGAACTGATAAGCCCACCGTTTTGTCATACACACATCACTCAGGTTACCTTGTCACCATTTTCTGAATGCGTTCCGCTCGCTGTTCATCGCTTTCTTGACTTGGTGGTGGCACGGTAAGCCCCTTAATCACTGCAGGGCGTTGCGCGATTTCCGCCAACCAACGTTGTAGGTGCTCGAGCCCGTCAATATTAATGCCACTCCATTCGTAAATTCTCACCCATGGCCATGTTGCGATATCGGCGATGGTATATTCATCACCCGCAAGATAACGGTGATGCTCTAATTGGCTATCCATGACTTCAAATAGACGTCGCCCTTCTTTTTGGTAACGATCAATGGCAGGTTGTATTTTTTCTGGAAAGTAACGAAAGAAGACGTTCGCTTGTCCCATCATCGGCCCTACGCCTCCCATTTGAAACATTAACCATTGAATCACTTGAGAGCGGGCTTTCGGATCTACGGGCAGAAATTTTCCCGTTTTTTCTGCCAAGTAAAGCAAAATTGCCCCAGATTCAAATACTGGAAAATCATCGTTATCTTTATCTACAATTGCGGGAATGCGTCCATTCGGATTGATGGCCGTAAACTCAGGCTCTTTTTGCTGATTGGTTGAAAGATCAAAAGCGTTGACCTTGTATGGCAACCCCATTTCTTCTAATGCAATGGAGATTTTCTGACCATTCGGCGTTGCGGCGGTATACAGTTCAATCATTCTTAGGCTCCTCGGTGAAATGATGGACGTTGCTCAACGGATTTAAGCAAATAGCAAAATTGCCACTTTGTGTCTCAACAAGGATATAAGCAGTAATCTCTTTAGACGTAAACTCTCATGCACGATAAACTAAACATAACCCATAATTTTATAACGAATTATCTATGATAAAAGTGACAGTGTCTCGCTTAATAAAAGGCTACGACTTAAAGCAATCTATTGCCGCGTTGATAAAGCAAGAGAACATACAAGCGGGTAACATCGCTTCTGGTGTCGGGTGCCTATCTGAAGTGCGCATCCGCCTCGCTGATGGATCTTCAGAGCTACATCTTGTTGATGCATTTGAAATTGTCTCTTTGATTGGCACGCTAACCGCATCTCATCAACACTTGCACATTGCGGTTGCAGATAAAACAGGCAAAGTGATCGGTGGTCATCTTTTGGATGGTTGTCTTGTCAATACTACCGCAGAGCTGATTTTACATTCCTACCCTAACTTAGTGTTTGAGCGAGAATTTGATAATCAAACGGGCTACAGTGAGCTGGTGGCACCTTGTTAAAATCCCTTTAATGGTAAAAGTGAATGCGCATATACTAGTCTACATTCTGTAAAATGTGGTGAAGCGTGTTTTTTATTCACCCATTTCTCCCCAATAACGATAGGCAATTCGACGTTGAGCAATTTCCGTCTGTGAGCTATCTCTCACATCTGTTCTTTTTGTAATAACTCTGTATAATTCGCCGCCTATTTAACCATTGTTTATGTTCTGTTGATTTGGCGTCTGCACATCACTGATTCGCTAAACTGAATACCTAGGAAAACTCTCTTGATCTCTACCGCAAATATCACCATGCAATTTGGCGCTGAGCCTTTATTTGAAAACATTTCTGCAAAATTCGGTAACGGCAATCGCTACGGTTTGATTGGCGCTAACGGCTGTGGTAAATCGACGTTCATGAAGATCTTGAGTGGCGCGTTAACTCCCAGCTCAGGCAACGTTTCCATTACACCAGGGCTAAAATTGGGTGTGCTGAGCCAAGATCAGTTTGCTTTCGAACAATACACAGTAATTGATGCCGTGATTATGGGTGACCGTAAACTATGGGAGATCAAGCAAGAGCGTGACCGCATTTATTCATTAGCCGAGATGAGCGAAGCCGACGGCATGAAAGTCGCCGAGCTTGAAAGCGAATACGCTGAAATGGATGGTTACACCGCCGAAAGTCGCGCGGGTGATATTTTGTTAAAAGCGGGTATTGAGGAATCGTTTCATTTTGGTTTGATGCAGCAAGTGGCTCCTGGTTGGAAACTGCGCGTTTTGTTGGCGCAAGCCTTGTTTGCCAACCCAGATATTTTGCTGCTCGATGAGCCAACCAACAACTTAGACATCCACACCATTGGTTGGTTGGCTGAAGAACTTAATCAGCGTAAATGCACCATGATTATTATTTCCCATGACCGTCACTTTTTGAACTCAGTGTGTACCCATATGGCTGATATTGATTACGGTGAACTGCGTATTTATCCGGGTAATTATGAGTATTTTCTTGAAGCGTCAAGCTTGATTCGAGAGCAGTTACTCTCTGGCAACGCGAAAAAAGCGGCCGAGATCAACGAACTGCAAGACTTCGTTAACCGCTTTGGTGCCAATGCTTCAAAAGCAAAACAAGCTAGCTCACGCGCAAAAAAAATGGACAAGATCAAGCTTGATGAAGTGAAATCCTCAAGCCGCATCAGTCCTTCGATTGATTTTGGTGAAGGTAAGAAACTGCATCGCCTTGCACTTGAACTACAAAATCTCGGCCACGCTTTTGACGATGAACAGCTCTTCAACGGTGGTAATCTGCTGCTTGAGGCGGGCTCACGTTTGGCGGTAATTGGTGAAAACGGCGTCGGTAAAACAACCTTTCTACGCTGCTTAGTAAAAGAGCTTCAGGCCAACCAAGGTGTGGTGAAGTGGTCTGAGAATGCCTCAATTGGCTATTGCCCTCAAGACAGTACTGTCGATTTTGATAACGATCTGACTATCTTTGATTGGATCTCGCAGTGGCGCACCGTAAAACATGATGATTTGATGGTGCGTGCCATTCTTGGCCGACTACTCTTTACAGCCGATGATGTGAATAAGAAAGCAAGAAACTGCTCGGGTGGTGAGAAGAACCGTCTGCTATTTGGCAAACTAATGATGCAAGATATCAACGTGCTGATCATGGACGAGCCAACCAACCACATGGATATGGAAGCGATTGAGGCGCTCAATAACGCGCTAAAGTCCTACACGGGGACACTGATTTTTGTTAGCCACGATCGCGAGTTTGTCTCTTCGCTGGCCACTTCGATCATTGATGTGAAAAACAAACAGTTGGTCTACTTCCAAGGAACGTACGATGAATACTTGGCTCATCAACAGAAGTTGTTAGCTGCGGCGTAATCAAACCAACGTCATAATTCTTGATACTTGTTGCCGCCAGAAATGACGGCAACAACGGATAATTTAGATTCTGCTGTTTACTCTTAGCTTATTTTATCGACCACAAGCCGCCTACTTGTAACTCCAAGTTGTTTGGGTATCACTGTAATTTGTTATAACTCTGGTTTAACCCAAACATTGCTAAAATCAAACCAGCCTAACGCGTTGCATTTCGCGTTTTGTAATGCACCACATTGATCTTTGCTTATCCCTAACCAACAGTGGAACATCGGGATAACTTGCTGTTTTTCTATCAAAGATTTGCCAATCTCTTTGGCCGGAAATATGGCATTTGGATCGGCGCGCCATTCATCCACTAACTGGCACCAATACGAAAAATCTTCAGCGCGGCTTAAATGCTCGATATCACTGTAATCAAGTAACCATCCTGCTAACGCATCTTCTCTATGGTTGGCAATTCCCATCGGTTTGACCCAAACATCGACAGCATCGGTGTCTTCAACCGTCAAATCATATTTAACAAGCTCCACCGAAATCCCATCTTCTTTTAACAGCTGTTGTATTGTTTTCACTAAGCTTGGAAACATGGGGTGCTGAGCATGATATGCAATGGTGATCGAACGCTCGCCCGGCGGTGTAGCGGCAACATCTCCCGATGACTGATGATACCAGCCCGGTTTCAGGCCATAAGCAGGTAACACCCCCAACTCGACCACTTTGTCTTCTGGTAATTGACGAAATAGGTTGAGAGTACTGAGCTTATTGGTAAGGTAGCTAGCCCAATTTACATCCGCGGCGACGCCATTTTTTCGATTGAGTAACAAGTAAGTACAGCCGGGATCAAGATCCACGTCTTCTGTAAATGAACCTCGCTTTGTTTTTATCGGATGCGATAAGCTAGGAAAAACCATCGAAGAATGTACTTCGTCAATCACCCACACTTCGACCCGGTCGAGCAAAGGTCTAAATCCAAAATATCCATCAAACGCTTGCAAAACTAAGCGTTTTTCATCATTTAAAATGACTTTGTAAGGGCCAGTACCAATCGGCATTAAATCAAAATTATCACTACGATTGGACTCTGGTAGTAAAATCTTGGCACATGACTCAGATAAAAGAAGCGGTAAGCGACTATCCGCTTTTTGTAAAAAGATATCGATAACCCAGTTGGAGGGCGAGCTGATCCTATCAAGATGGGAGAATAAGTTCAGAAATCGCAATTCCCACAAACTTTGGATAACACCGTCGGTGGTAAGCAAATCACCATTGTGGAAACGAACCCCTGGGCGAAGATAAAAACGCCAATGTGTTGCTGTCACCGATTCCCATGTATGTGCGAGATCTGGCTGCAGCTGTTCATATTCATCTAGCCGCGTTAGCCCACTAAAAATTTGCATTACGATATGTTGCTCAGATCGACGCATGGATTTTAGCGGGTTTAGCATTGAAAGCGGGCGATAATAAGGCAACCGTATGACTTGCAGACCTTCTTGATGCTGAACACCAAGATAGCTTTGGATCACTTGCGTCAGTTTCGCCGCATCTTGATCCAGTACCGAAAATGCATGGCCAATTTTACCTTCATCTAAGTATCGACGCGCAAGGTTTTCACTGACATCACTGCGACTACGTTTAAAAATGAGATCGGATAATTTTCCACGCCCCGCAGCAGGACGCCATTCTATCCAGCCTTCATCCTCCATTTTATTTAGAACAATACGCGCATTACGGCGTGTGCAGAAAAGGATCTCGGTGATCTCTTCTAGCTGGACACCAACATCTTGGCCGTTAAAGTGCTCAAATAAGGATTCAAATTGAACGCGAAGTCGTGGGCTACTCATAAAGAGGAAATCTCAGTTTATAAAAAACAGAGATAGTTTCCTCATTTTATATTGGTTATGCAATAGTCTTAATCACTGTTTAAAGAATATTACAGCCGAGTTGTTGAGAAAGTTGCTGAATTTGCTCTTCGTTGTCCAACTTAATCGACCATTTACTTTCTGAGCAATTTACAGAGATGACATTCGCCCCTCTCCCAATGAGCTGAACAGCATCGGCTTGGGCTTGTAGCGTGATGGCGAGATCACCCAATACTCGTACCACTAATTCATGGGGTGTTACGATGATTTTTCCACCTGAAAATTCAATCACCATTTTATAAATCAACCTTGATAGCTTGAGAACGGTTACGAATTTTTTGTACTGCGACCGTCAAACGGCTGGTGCACACCAAACGTTCGCGCTCATCAGTGATATTGATTTGCCATACTTGCGTTGAAATACCAAGATGGATAGGTGTCGCTGTTCCTATAACCATCCCCTCTCGCATGGCGCGAACATGATTAGCATTAATGTCTAACCCTACACAATAATGTTCTTGATCCACACTGAAATTCGCGGCAACTGAACCTAGGGTTTCCGCAAGTACCACCGAGGCGCCACCATGCAGCATACCAAGCGGCTGATGGGTAAAGTGACAAACAGGCATGGTCGCAGACAAAGAGTGATCAGTATAATCGGTATAAATAATATTGAGATGCTCTATCAAGGTGTTTTTGGAGGTGGCGTTTAATGTTATTAAATCGATAGGCTTCTTCCAAATATCCATGCTTTTTTGTCTCATTCATCGTAAAAGAGATTCATTCTATACTTAAACAGTAACAACTTGCAGCGAGTAATCAGTCAGTTCCAGCGATTGAGATCCTGCCAACTACACATTTTCGAGACAGATCCGATCGCTCATAAATATTAACTGCAGTGTTGTCATTAGCCGTTTATCGGTGCTAAGAAGCCTCTTCATACAAAGATGTCATTTAAGCGCTTAAAGATGAGCACAAAAAATGCTCTGATACATGGCTTACAAGTGTCAACGTACCGAATCAAGTACCTAAAATGCGTAATGGCAGTTGTAGCAGCTCATCCCCTGTCGTTGCAAAACCCCAAATAATAGCGATAAGTGCAGCCACTAAGCTGACATACCAAAGTGAAGCTACAATTTGTCCATATCGATTCAGAGGTAGCAAATGACTTTGATGACGCTGCTTCCATTCCATCACAATTTCAATGCTGCCCATAATCAATAAAAAGCCGAACAGGGTTAATCCAAGCCAATAGCTCAAAATGACACCAGCGATCGCCGCAAGAGCACACAACGCAATCCCCAAAGTGCTGTTCATAGAAAAGCTGATGCTTTTTAACACGTGACCACCATCAAGCGGCAATATAGGCAATAGATTGAAGAGATTGAGAAAGGCATTAAAAACAGCAAGGCCGGCAAAAAATATCTCTCCTGTGATCCAGTACACGACAACCAGCACAACCGAGAGAAGCAAACCAAAAAATGGCCCCATAATTGAGATCACTACATCTTGCCAACGTGTATTGATTTTTTCATCACTTAATGCCAAGCCACCAAGAAATGGAATGAGATAAATGCCTTTAGTCTTCATACCAAAATACTTCATCGCTTTGATATGGCCAAATTCATGGAACACCAAACAGGCAATAAGCGCCATAGCAAACTGGAAGGAAAATAACCACGAATAGGCTGCGATACTTGCTGACGCCAGAACAACTTTAATCAGCTTGGCACTTTTCAGTGCTTTCATACCAAGTGAGACTAGACCAATAAGGCTAAAACGTCGCTCCGGCTTTGGCGGGCTATATGGTGTTTGTTTTTCAATGTCTTTTTCTGAACGCTCACCTTGCGTGACAATGTCACCATTGACTAATGCCTGATAACGAAGTTTAAAAGGCTGCCAACTCAGCTCGACATTCAGCTCACATTGGATCGGCGTTTCACCACTTAACAACTGAAATCTATGGGTCGTTGTCGCCTCGATATTTCCTGTCGCATCGCATTGCGCGACCAGTTGATTATCCCAATAGAGTTGCTGCCAGCCTGACATTGAACCTTCGAGACGAAGTGATTTTCCTAAAAATGGAGCGGAAAGGAGTTCCACAGTGATACCTACATACAAACATAAAAACGGCGTTCATTATGCCTTTGGGCAATAACAGCGTAAAGCACGATGCCCATTTTCTTACTATTGAAGATGACTTAGTTCAATTCCCTCACGAATACCAAGCTTTTTGCCATCTCCCCTTTTAATTCCAGTCGTAACGTGGATAATACGCGCTTACATATTTTTACAAGGTGGGTACTATGTCTACTGAAGCAACTTTACTTGAACGCAGCCAATCAAAATGTGAGCTTTGTTCATCAGAATCTCCATTAGCTCCATTTGTGGTAGCGCCACACACTATGGTTACTGTTGACCATGCCGTTATGTTGTGTGATGTCTGCAAAGGCCAAATTGAGAACCCAGAAACAGTAGATGTGAACCATTGGCGTTGTTTGAACGACAGCATGTGGAGCCAAGAACAACCCGTTCAAGTTCTGGCGTGGCGTCAACTTAAGCGCCTTGCGGCCACTGAGGGTTGGGCTCAAGACCTACTTGATATGATGTATCTTGAAGAAGAAGCTGCAAAATGGGCTGAAATTGGTATGGATGATGATGCAGAAAAGCCTCGTGATGTGAATGGCGTAGAACTGAAAAAAGGCGACGACGTAACCATCATTAAAGATCTCCCTATCAAAGGCTCAAGCCAAGTCATTAAACAGGGTACTGTGGTTCGCGGTATCAGTTTAAGCGACGATCCTAAGTTGATCTCTGGTAAAGCTAATGGCCAATCTATGTATATCATTGCTGAATACTGTCGCAAAAAATAATAGCCATTGACGAATAAAACAAAGGCGCAACTTAGTTTGCGCCTTTGTTTTTCGGAAACCGTTGTTTTCATGAGCAGTGAAACTAGTAAATTTTAAATACAAAAAAGCCGACTATTTAATCCGTCGGCTTTTACATCTCTACACATTGAATTAACGGTATAAACCGATATCTTTCTGCATGTGACCAGACAAATTATTCGCGTAGTAGCTGCGAGGTTCGCTGTGGTCGACAAACAGAATATCAACTAAATGTGCAATCAATCCTTTGAAGTTAACCGCGTAGGTTTTTTTATCCATAGAGGTAGGTGCTGTAATCGTACCCATATTCATTGCTTGTGCCATGATAGCCTCTCTGTTAATTCGGTAACTTACTTTGTTGAAATGAATTCTAGGTGATATTTTTTTGGTTAAAAAATGACAAATTTTCCACATTCAAATTAGTTATTCTAATGAAACAACCCCATAACAATGCATGCCTTTATTATCCACGATAATCGACTACTTATTCACATTAAGTTTGATTTGGTGAATTTAAATCGCAATGAAAAACAAAAACACCGGTTATTTACAAAATTTTCACATTAATATTTTTATCGTCGGTTAGATAAAGGATAAATAAAAGAGAGAGGTAAGTATTGTCAAACACTTACCTCCGTTTACTTATATTATGACTTATGAGTAGCAGGTAATGGACTTCTCTGCTTATAGACAGAAGCCAACACCGCAATAATCATAGTGACTAACAGTACACCCAGTGAGACTGGTGTCGGAATTTCCCACGCAGAACCGACTAGCATCATCTTAATACCAATGAAGATCATGATGAAGGAAAGCGCTGGTTTTAGATAAATAAACTTATCCATCATCCCTTGCAACACAAAGTACAAAGACCGCAAACCAAGTAACGCAAACACGTTCGCTGCTAACACTAAAAAGGGTTCGCGGGTCACGGCAAAAATAGCCGGAATTGAATCTAATGCGAACATGACATCCATAAAAGCAATCACGCCAATCACAATCATCATTGGAGTCACAAACCATTGCTTATTGCGGCTCACAACCAAAGCATTCCCTTCGTAATGATCCGTCACATTGAACCAACGTCGAATCAGTTTCTCCGGCATTGGGTTTAGCTGTTCATCGCCTTTCTCACGCGCAAGTTGAATACCGGTCCACATAAGAAATAATGCAAACACATAAAGTAACCAATGATATTGTTCAAGCAGCTGCGCACCAATCACAATCATCACCGCTCGTAAACACAAAGCGCCGATCACTCCCCACAATAGAGCCCGCGGGCGTAAATGCTCTGGGACTGCGTATTGATGAAAAATAATCGCAAAGACGAATAAGTTATCAACACTTAACGATTTTTCTAACAAGTAACCAGTAATAAACGAGATCGTCGCCTTTTCGGCACTGTATGAACTGGTTGGTGCGTAACTATCCCAAAATAAATAGATACTCGCGGCGAATGCAAACGCCAGCATAAACCAAATCACGCTCCAAACGGCAGCTTTAGTGATCGTGACTTTACCGCCACGGGTTTGCCAAATATCGATAACAACAAGAAATAGAGTCAGAATTGCAAAGCTGAGATAGGTTGTTGGGGTCATATATCCTCCAAAGGCGGAAGGATAAGATGGGATTAACCGATCGAAACCTTCCGCAAACAAAAACCGCTGTTCATAATGAACAGAGCTGAATGCGTTGGTCTCGTCGAAATAAGCATTCCGTTTTTAACAGAAGGCTATTTATACTTACCGGATAAGCATGCGCTTAACGAGCTGACGATAAGTAAACAAAGGCGACTCACGGAAACCGCATGAACATCACCGCCCTGTAAAGCTTTCGAGAACCTTACTTAGGTAGTTTTCGTCCATTGCGCAGTTCATCCGTTTGCGTTTAATGCCACCTTTAAAGGTGGTTTCACTCTTTAATAGGTTCAAACATATCTGCCTGATCCTTGCTAAAGCCTCTGCGCGATCATCGGCTCTAATACGAGAGTTGTCCTCACTAAATGCGGTATCAAGGGACCAATGCATGGCCTCTACGCCCCAATGAGAACGCGTCGCTTCAAGCAGAGTTTGGGCTTCTAATTCTTTAGAACAGATATAGTAACGAATACTCACATCCTGCTCTGTTGCTACAGCCGACTCTTGGCGAATCGA
>NZ_CAWNMS010000063.1:0-22426 GCF_963875605.1 Vibrio sp. V04_P4A5T148 | reverse complement strand
GTGTTGGCTTTATCCCGATGGTCAAAATAATACCCAAGTGCAAGACCACATTACCATTTCAGATTACTTAACCATTTTTGGTGCACGGGGTGAATTTAGTGAGCATCATATTCCGCCACAACTTGACCAAAAACTTTACGAACTCGGCGAGCGCTGGGCAAGTAATGCATTAGAACTTGGTCCTGGTTTAGCCACATTAAACTATTTAGCGACGACGTGCCGCAAAGAGCAGCGGCTAGATGTTGCACTTTCAGAAAAACAACAAGGCTATCGTGAACTTCATATTCTGTTGACCGATCTGGTCGAAGCACAAATCGCCACCTATCAAAATGGCATTTTAACCTTCGCCAACGAAGATGCGCGCCGATTTTCCAATGGAGAATGGTTAGAAACATTAGTGCACAGTACAATAAGACAGATCCAAGATGATATGCCAACCATTCAAGATCGCTCTTTGAATGTTCAAGTCTACCGTCAATTAGGTGAGCGAGAAGTCAGAAATGAACTCGATGTCGCTACAGTGGTGAATAACAAACTGCATATTATTGAATGTAAAACGAAAGGTATGCGTGATGACGGCGATGATACACTTTATAAGCTAGAATCATTACGTGATTTGCTTGGTGGCCTACAAGCTCGCGCTATGCTCGTGAGCTTTCGCCCACTCCGCCATAATGACATTACTCGTGCAGAAGATTTAGGGTTAGCCTTAATCGGCCCAGACGAACTGAAAGATTTAAAATTACATTTAGCCGCTTGGTTTAAAGAAGCGGGTGGTAACGAAGATATCTAACCTACAAAAAAAGCCCGTTTCATACGGGCTTTTTTTACAGTAAAACGAATTTTCTAATGATCATCTTCTGTAAAATTTGTCGGTAACGTTGTTTTCATTTGATTCCATATGTGAGCGCTGTCAATGCCGTAATGACGGATCACAATCGGTAACTGCTCACGATTGCCACTTTCACATACTGCTAATAATTCACGGTAAAACTGCAAGGCTAACTCGCGTGCTTCTGGATTAGAGAAATAATAGCTGCCAACTCGGTCATATAATTTCTTTAGCCCATTAAAAATCAAACCATAAATTTGATTTCCTGAGTGAAACGCTAAACGCTGAAATAACATGTAATCGTAAAAGTTAAAGGTTTTCGCAATCAATATTTGCTGACGTTTATATTCGTCTTTTTCACCATCATCTTTAATATGCTGTTGGATTTTCTGTGCATAAGGAGATAACTCCATAAAAGAATCCCAAGATTTAGCACTTAATAGTGCTTCACAGCTTTCGATAACATTAGTAATAGTGCGTTCGGCAGGCTCTTTGTTCACTTTAAATGCATAACGCATAAATATGGGGCTAATATTTGTCCGAGCCGCAAGTAAATCTTCCACAATACTGGTGGCATTTTCAGCATCGAGCGTCATTAATGTATCTAATATGTGTAAACCGGAAGTTTCCATAAATTGGTTTACTTTTGTTGGCTTACCATGCTGTATAGTCAACCAACCATCACGGGCTAAGCGTTGTAATACTTCTCGAAGCGTTGTACGTGTTACACCAATTAATTCTGAAAGTTCGCGCTCTGCAGGTAAGATAGAACCCGGTGCAAAGCGACCATTCCAAATGCTCTCAATTATGTATTTTTCAGCAAAACCTGCTGGGCTTTTTGCCTTAATGACCATTAAGTACTTATCCAGTTTTCTATTTATTTGGGTCGAATGGGACTCATCATACCACTAGTTGAACGTTATCGGAAACAAACCATCCGCGAAGTTATCACAAACAAAATAGAGCTTAAACTCTAATTTAATCATCTTGTTTATGAACAATACCGAGTCAATGAAATGGTAATTTCTAGCAGTTCTTCAAAAGGAAGAACTCATAAGAGTAGAAAAAATAAAGAGATGTAACTCACATTAATAAACTTAAAACAATCAATTTAAGCTTGCAAAATTCGCTCTTTTTAGTCATTTAGATGCCTATTACCTTAACTCCGCTTCAAAATACGGCTCGGCGTGAATTTTTCACAACTCTTATGCTATGCTTACCCAACTTTGATCGCGTTTTTGACCAAAATATCGGTAAGTGTTTTATCAATAACCTGATTATTATTGACTAAAAAAGCTTGCGGAGTAGAGTGACGGTCGAAGTAAGGATTGCTTGTCTCACTCAAGGAGTGTCTTGGTAAAACCATAATCCCTAAACGGTTTGTTGTTTCGCTAGAACATTGCCGATAGATACTGTTTTCGTGTTTAACACGTTCTATTTGGCCACTTCACATAATGAATTAAAGATAAGCTGACAGCGTCTATCATCTCAACAGTAAGAGAACTACCCATGCCGATGTCCCTCGGAAGCGCTTTTCTCAAGAACTTTCTTGGTAAAGCCCCTGACTGGTACAAAGTTGCCATTATTGCTTTTCTCATTATCAACCCGATTGTTTTCTTTTTGGTCGACCCATTTATTGCTGGTTGGCTACTTGTGGTTGAATTCATTTTTACCCTAGCGATGGCGCTTAAATGCTATCCCCTGCAACCTGGTGGCTTACTGGCTATCGAAGCTATCGCCATTGGGATGACCAGTGCAGAGCAAGTAAAACATGAGCTTGTGAATAACATCGAAGTTCTGCTGCTACTGGTGTTTATGGTGGCTGGTATCTATTTCATGAAACAGCTATTGCTGTTCATCTTCACCAAAATACTACTTGGTATTCGTTCAAAAGCGATGCTTTCGGTCGCCTTTTGCATTACAGCTGCTTTCCTGTCTGCATTTTTGGATGCTTTAACAGTTATTGCTGTGGTCATCAGTGTCGCCGTCGGGTTTTACTCGATTTATCACAAAGTGGCATCGGGACAAGGGACAAGCTCCGCTCATGACCATACTCAAGATGAGCATATCTCAGAACTAACACGTGATGACCTAGAAAACTATCGTGCGTTTTTGCGCTCACTACTGATGCATGCTGGCGTAGGTACCGCTTTAGGCGGGGTGATGACCATGGTTGGTGAACCACAAAACTTGATCATCGCCGATCAAGCCGGTTGGTTTTTTGGCGAGTTTATCATCCGTATGTCTCCGGTAACCGTACCTGTTTTTCTCTGTGGTATTTTGACCTGTGTGTTAGTTGAAAAGCTGAAGCTATTTGGTTACGGCGCAGAATTACCCGCTAACGTTCGTCAAATTCTGGTCGATTTTGACACGGCTGAGCGCAAAAATCGAACCAATCAAGACGTCGCAAAACTTTGGATCCAAGGCGCTATTGCTGTCTGGCTGATTGTTGGATTGGCACTGCACTTAGCGGCAGTGGGATTGATTGGTCTTTCCGTTATTATTTTGGCGACAGCATTTACTGGTGTGATAGAAGAACATTCGCTAGGCAAAGCATTTGAAGAAGCCCTACCCTTTACGGCGCTGCTGGCGGTATTCTTCTCCATCGTAGCCGTAATTATCGATCAACAACTCTTTAAACCAGTTATCGATGCTGTGTTGAATGTTGAAGATAAAGGGGCTCAGCTTGCTCTCTTCTATGTGGCTAACGGGCTTTTGTCGATGGTTTCGGATAACGTTTTCGTTGGCACTGTCTATATTAATGAAGTCAAAACAGCGCTACTAGAAGGTGTTATCACACGTGACCAATTCGATTTATTGGCTGTCGCGATTAACACAGGTACGAACTTACCGTCAGTAGCAACACCAAACGGTCAAGCCGCTTTCTTATTCTTATTAACATCAGCACTTGCACCATTGATCCGCCTTTCTTATGGCAAAATGGTCATCATGGCTCTGCCCTACACGATTGTATTGGCATTAGTTGGTCTGTTTGGCATTGTCTTCTTAGTTGAACCCATGACTGCACATTTTTATGACTTAGGGTGGATTACGCACCATTCAGCCAAAGCAGTTCAAGCCATCTCTGCCGGGCATTAAAATATTCGGTTGATAATGAAACTTATCTAAGTTAAAAAGCTCTGAACTATCAGGGCTTTTTATTCTTTACAGGTATTGAATGTGACTTTTTTTTCTACTCTGAAACTGTTCTCTCAATCGAGAAAATCTTGGTTTTTATTACTTCTTTTTGTGGTTTTTTTTGAGGCTTGTGCGCTTTTTTTTCAGCACATCATGATGCTCGCACCGTGTGTGATGTGCATTTATGAACGTGTGGCGATGCTAGGAATTGGCGGAGCAGCTCTGCTTGGCTTAATCGCACCCAATAATCCGATTGTTCGTTGGATTGGACTCGTTACTTGGGGAGCCAGTGCTTATAAAGGTTTGACTTTAGCTCTGCAACATGTGGATTACCAATTCAACCCTTCTCCTTTTGCCACTTGTGATTTATTTGTCACTTTTCCAAGCTGGGCACCACTCAATCAATGGGCACCTTGGATGTTCGAAGCTTACGGTGACTGTTCGAAAGTGGTATGGCAATTTTTAACGCTTTCCATGCCACAGTG
The DNA here is from genome assembly GCF_963875605.1 of Vibrio sp. V04_P4A5T148. Taxonomy (NCBI): domain Bacteria; kingdom Pseudomonadati; phylum Pseudomonadota; class Gammaproteobacteria; order Vibrionales; family Vibrionaceae; genus Vibrio; species Vibrio sp. V04_P4A5T148. Next base: position 17,971 of record NZ_CAWNMS010000063.1, on the reverse strand, counting down.
GCTAGTGGTCATCTATGCTGCTAACTTGCTGGTGCTCGCTTTTGTTGTTTTAGCTCAGTTCGCGAAAACCCCCGTCAATAAGCTGCGGTAATAACCTGCTTGATCAAAAAAGGCATCTCGCTAAGAGATGCCTTTTGGCTGATTCACATCGCTTACTCTGACGCAAGCAGCGGATCAACATTAATATACTTACCAATTTGTTGCCGTTTTACCGTTGGCACATAGGGTATTTCACCAAGCTTAGGCGCTGGAATGCGCGATTCCAACATTGCAATAATTTCAGCGTAATGCTCAGTTCCTGGGTTCACTCGGTTGGCTACCCAGCCAACAATCTTCAATCCGTCGGCAATAATACTTTCCGCTGTTAAAATTGCATGGCTTAAGCAACCTAGTTTAATTCCTACCACTAAGACCACTGGTAGTTGTTCTTGTTTAACCCAAGTAGACAAGCAGTCCGTATCGGAGATCGGAACGCGCCAACCACCAGCACCTTCGATCAACACAATGTCAGCATTCGCTTTATGCTTAGCTAATTTGCTACTGAGCACGCCATAATCAATCTCGACATGTTCATGTTTTGCGGCGATATGTGGTGATGTAGGGAGCGCTAAAGAATATGGATTCACATCACCATAGGGCATCTCTTTGGTTGCCGCTTTCATCAGATGTAATGCATCTGAGTTGCGTAAGCCAAATTCCGTTTTTTCGCTACCAGCGGCAACGGGTTTGTAGCCAATAGTCACCAAATCCTTGGCGGCTAATGCTTGTAGAATCGCTTTTGAAGCGACCGTTTTTCCAACGTCGGTGTCCGTACCCGCAATAAAAAATGCATCAATCATCGATGTATAACCCCTAAACAAACCTGATAAGTTGCAGGTAGAAGACCTTGATGGTTTTGAAATGCTTGGTATGCCTGCTCAATTTGCAGTAGAGCCTTGCGGCTTGTTAACCCTTGTGAGCGCCCACTTACGTGATTTGCACCAATTCCTTTAAGATCTCTCATCAAGGAAAAAGCTTTGTCATACCAAACTGTGATCGAAGGCAAGTCTAGTTGATGGTGGTAACCGTGAGATTGCGCTAACGCAATTTTTACCTGATTGAGTGTGATGAAATCATTGACGTGTTGATGTGTATCAATTTTTGTCCACGCTTGTTTCAGTTCAAACAGCGAACCGTCCAATAATGTCGAAAAATAAGCCATCCCTTGTGGTTTCAATACGCGGTGAATTTGTCGCAGTGGTAGAACAAGGTCATCACACCACTGCAGCGCTAAACTAGAAAAAACGTAATCAAAAGAGGCGTTGGCGAAAGGAAGCGCCTCAGCATCTGCTTGATAGTAGGTGACGCCAACATCACCACAACGTATTTTAGCTTGTACTAGCATCTCACTGGAGAGGTCAGCACATACCACATACGCCCCTCTACGCCGCAGTTGCTCTGAAAAATAGCCCGTACCACAACCAAGATCGAGCACTCTTTTCCCTACTAGACTGCGCGGCATTTTGCCCAATAAACGGTGTCCTACGTCACGTTGAAAAGCGGCATGTACATCATAATGCTTTGCCGCGCGGCTAAAAGAGTGGGCAATGGCGGCTTTGTCATGCAGCGTATTTATCTCTATGGCATGAGTTTGTGACATATTCAGCTCTCCTCTAGCGCACGTTGCAGTTGTGTGGTTAGTTGCTCTATGTCAGCAATAGTGTGATTGGCGGTTAGAGTGATACGCAATCGGGCACGGCCTTGAGCCACCGTTGGTGGGCGAATCGCGGTCAACCAACACCCGCTATGTCGCAATTGATCGGCGATATTCAATGCTGTTTGCGCCTCACCAACAAGGTAGGGTTTGATTGGCGTTAGCGTTTCAACATAGCCATCGAAACATTGCATGGATTCAGCGTAATAAGCTTGCAGCTCAGTCAGTTTTTCTCTGCGCCACGGCTGCTGAGTGACCATTGAAATAGCATGAGTTACTGCATAAGCTTGCGCTGGCGGCATGGCTGTAGAATAGACGTGGTGACGAGCAAACTGCGTAAGAAAGTCACCCACCTCTTGATTGCATAAGATAGCTGCACCCGATAACCCCAAGGCTTTGCCAAAGGTCACCACTAAGAGCTGTGGTTTTATTCCTGCCGCACTGCAACTGCCGGCCCCACCCTCGCCCAACACACCGATGCCGTGTGCATCATCGACTGCCAACCACGCTTCACCTTGCAGTGCATCCGTGATTTCGCACAGCGGTGCACAATCACCATCCATGCTAAAGACCCCTTCAGTCACCACTAATGTATGACTATCGCTGTTAAGCTGTTGCTTAAGATGAGTGACATCGTTGTGCCGAAAACGCTTCATACTGGCTGCGCAAAGCATTCCTGCTTCCATCAAAGAGGCGTGGTTAAGTTTATCTTGCAGTAGCAAATCGTCTTTATTGAGCAGGCTAAACAGCAGTGCCTGATTAGCACTAAACCCCGAGCCAAACAAAATGGCTCGCTCATAACCTAGCCACTCACACAAGTTAGATTCAAGGTTGCGATGGGCTGAGCTAAAGCCTGTGACCAAAGGAGACGCGCCACTACCGCAACCATACATACTCAGCCCTTGCTGCCAAGCGGCAATCAATTCTGAGTCGTGCGCAAGGCCAAGGTAATCGTTACTGGAAAAGTTAAGATACTGGCGGCCATCTTTGCACAATCGAACCTGGTTACCCCCCTCAAGCTCGATAAGAGAGCGAGAAAGCCCAAGATCGTGACGAGCACTGAGCGCCGCTGAAATACGTGAATTAAACGCTGGCATCGTAGAAAAGATCATCTTTAGTAGGACGAGCTGCCACCCGTTTTACGACACGTTCAAGCAGCTCACTTTCTGCAACTTCATCCGGTTTTTGGCTCACTTGTTGGCTATTGATACCCAGTTTTTTAAATAACTGCATATCGCTATCTTCATCAGGATTAGGAGTCGTTAGCAACTTGCAACCGTAGAAAATGGAGTTTGCACCTGCCATAAAGCACAGCGCTTGCATCTGCTCATTCATATTTTCACGTCCAGCCGATAAACGCACCGCCGATTGTGGCATCATGATCCGAGCAACGGCAATCAGACGAATAAAATCAAACGCTTCGACATCTTCGGCTTGCTCTAACGGTGTGCCTTTCACTTTGACCAGCATATTAATCGGTACACTTTCAGGATGGGTTGGTAAGTTCGCTAATTCCACCAACAGGCCAGCGCGGTCATTAGCGCTCTCTCCCATACCGATAATTCCCCCAGAGCAGATCTTCATTCCTGCATCGCGCACGTGCGATAAGGTATCAAGGCGATCTTGATAGGTTCGGGTGGTGATAATGTTGCCATAGTATTCAGGTGAGGTATCTAGGTTGTGGTTGTAGTAATCAAGCCCTGCACTGGCCAACTCACTTGCTTGATCAGGCGTTAGCATGCCCAACGTCATACACGTTTCCAAGCCCATCTCTTTCACGCCACTAATCATCTCTTTCAAGAGAGGCATATCACGCGCTTTCGGGTTTTTCCACGCCGCTCCCATGCAAAAGCGGGTCGAGCCAGAGCGCTTCGCTTTTTGCGCCGCGTCTAACACCCGCTCGACTTCCATCAACCGTTCTTTATCAACATCAGTCCGGTAATGCGCACTCTGCGGGCAATATTTACAATCTTCAGGACACGCCCCCGTCTTAATAGAAAGTAACGTGCTGACCTGAACATAATTTTTGGGATGGTATTGACGATGTACTTGCTGCGCTTCAAACAGTAGATCCATAAACGGCTTTTCGACCAGTGCGTTCACCTCAGCAACGGTCCAGTTATGACGAACTTCCACATCTCTTCCTTATTCAGTTTTATTATTTTGTTGCTTGGCTAGTCTACTGACAAGCGATAAACTGTCAACAAACAAAGAAAACATAAGTTTACGTTTGATTGATTTTTAAACAAACCCAGCAATATGGACTGATCATGGATTTACTCTTCGACCGCCAACATATCTGGCATCCCTACACTTCAACGCTGACGCCATTGACTTGTTATCCCGTCACTCACGCTCAAGGTGTCCATCTTTATTTGGAAGATGGGCGACGCTTGATTGATGGAATGTCCTCTTGGTGGGCAACTATTCATGGTTATAACCATCCACACCTTAATTACGCTGCGCATCAGCAAATTGATAAAATGTCACACGTGATGTTTGGCGGTATCACACATCAACCCGCCATTACGCTTTGTAAAAAATTACTGGCATTAGCGCCAAGCAATCTTGAGCACGTATTTTTAGCCGATTCTGGCTCCGTCGCCGTGGAGGTCAGTTTAAAAATGGCGCTGCAATACTGGCATGCAAAAGGTCAACCACGAGCGAAATTTCTCACCTTACGTCATGGCTATCACGGCGATACGTTTGCCGCAATGTCAGTCACTGACCCAGATAACTCGATGCATTCGCTCTACAAAGGTTTTTTGCCGCAGCATATTTTTGCCGATTCGCCAACTTGCGGTTTTTGGGATGAGTGGGATGAACGCGATCTCGATGATTTTCGAGAGAAAATAATGCACGCTCATCAAGAGCTTGCGGCGGTAATTTTAGAACCAATTGTGCAGGGTGCTGGCGGTATGCGTATCTATCATCCTCAGTTTTTAAAAGGCGTGCGTGCACTTTGCGATCAATATGGTTTGCTACTGATTGCCGATGAGATTGCAACTGGGTTTGGCCGTACTGGAAAGCTCTTCGCCTGTGAGCACGCTAATATCGCGCCTGATATTTTATGTGTCGGCAAGGCCTTAACGGGTGGCTATATGACGCTTTCGGCCACACTGGCGACCAAGCAAGTCGCCGATACGGTTTGTGCTGGCGAAGCGGGCTGCTTTATGCATGGGCCAACCTTTATGGCTAATCCATTGGCGTGCGCCGTCGCCTGCGCTAGCTTAGAGCTCATCGAACAGGGCGATTGGCAACAGCAAACCCAGCGTATTGAAGCGCAATTTGCTCATTTACTGCCCATGCTTAACCGTTTTGAGATGGTAAAAGAGACGCGCTGGCTGGGCGCTATCGGCGTGATTGAAACGCATCGCCCTGTCAATATGGAAGTCATTCAAGCGCTATTTGTTGAGCAAGGGGTCTGGATCCGTCCTTTTGGCTGTTTAATCTATGTGATGCCACCGTTTATTAGCCAAGTAGATGACATTGAAAAACTGATCAACGCTGTAGCGGTGGCATTGCAAAATTCGCAATGCTTTCAAATCGATGGGGCTTAAATAGAACCGACATAGAATATTGATGCATAAAAAAACCGACTCGCAAGTCGGTTTTTTTACTGTGTTTAACGCATCATGATTAACCGATGTGCGTTGCGCCACCCATGTATGGTTGCAGTACGCTAGGAACGGCAATACGGCCATCGGCTTGTTGGTTGTTTTCCAAAATGGCTACCATAGTACGACCCACAGCAAGGCCTGAACCGTTCAGCGTGTGTACAAGCTCAGGTTTATTGCCGCCTTTGCGACGGAAACGGGCTTGCATACGACGCGCTTGGAAATCCCACATGTTTGAGCAAGAGGAGATCTCACGGTATGTGCCTTGCGCAGGAACCCACACTTCTAGATCGTAAGTTTTGCGAGAGCCAAAGCCCATGTCACCTGCACACAACACCACTTTACGGTACGGCAGTTCAAGCAATTTCAGCACTTTTTCCGCATGACCCGTTAACTCTTCCAGCGCCGCCATTGAATCTTCTGGGCGCGTGATCTGAACCAATTCGACTTTATCAAATTGGTGCATACGGATAAGACCACGTGTATCGCGACCATACGATCCCGCCTCAGAACGGAAACAAGGTGTATGAGCCGTCATTTTCAATGGCAGATCGGCTTCGTCAGAAATGGTGTCACGCACCAAGTTCGTTACCGGTACTTCAGCCGTTGGGATAAGAGACAATTTACGTGGCTCTTCATCATTCACTTTTTCAGTTAGTGGCTCAGTATGGAATAGGTCTTGACCAAATTTAGGTAGCTGACCAGTACCAAACAGGCTGTCAGCGTTGACAAGATAAGGGACATACATTTCTGTATAACCATGTTCTTGTGTGTGCAAGTCCAGCATGAACTGAGCAATCGCACGGTGCAGACGAGCAAATTGGCCTTTCATCACGATAAAGCGAGCGCCAGTAATTTTAGTCGCACTAGCAAAATCTAAACCACCGGCCATTTCGCCAAGATCAACGTGATCTCTGAGCTCAAAATCGTAAGTTTTAGGTTCGCCCCAACGAGAAACTTCTACGTTGTCATTTTCATCTTTACCGTCAGGAACCGATTCATCTGGTACGTTGGGTACAGACATAGTAATCGCATCCAATTGTGCTTGGATGTCATTCAACTGCGCTTTTTTCGCGTCTAAGTCACTGCCTAGAGAGCCGATTTGTAGCTTGACTGCTTCTGCGCCCGCTTTGTCGCCGGCGGCCATTTTTTGGCCAATTTCTTTGGAGATGGAGTTGCGCGAGGATTGTAAATTTTCAACTTCTACTTGAATGGACTTACGTTGTTCTTCAAGTTGACGAATTGTCTCAACGTCGAGTTTGAAACCGCGACGCGCTAATTTTGCAGCTGTTTCATCCAGCTCAGTGCGAAGTAATTTAGAATCCAGCATTGCTAATCCTATGCTTTTAGTTATGAAAAACGCGCCTGCATCCCTTTCTAATAAGAGCGACGCGTAGAGAAAATTGAACCCGACAAAGATAACGAAAAGAGACTATTTTTCATAGCGCTTTTGTGGGCTTTTTGCATCTAAACTGGCCAAGTAATCTAACTTTTCACCAATTTTGGTTTCTAACCCTCGATTTGTTGGCTGGTAGTAGCGTGTATCGCTCATTTCAGGCGGCAAATAACTTTCGCCAGCCGCGTAAGCTCCCGGTTCATCGTGGGCATAGCGATATTGTGCTCCATAACCAAGATCTTTCATCAAACTGGTTGGTGCATTACGCAAATGAGGCGGCACCTCATACTCTGGCAAATTATGCGCATCAGCTAAGGCTTGCTTCCACGCGCTATACACGGCATTACTTTTAGGCGCGCACGCTAAATAGACAATCGCTTGTGCAATAGCACGTTCACCTTCCGCAGGACCAACGCGGGTAAAACAGTCCCAAGCAGCGAGCGCCACCTGCATGCCTCTTGGGTCGGCGTTGCCAACATCTTCCGAAGCTATCGCCAATAAACGACGAGCGATATAAAGTGGATCGCAGCCTGCTGCGATCATTCTGGCCGACCAATACAGCGCCGCATCGGGGTTGGAACCTCGAATCGATTTATGCACCGCAGAGATAAGGTCGTACCAAATATCGCCTTTATTATCAAAGCGCGACACTTTTTCGCCTGCCACTTCGGCCAACAGTTTGAGCGTAATGAGCTTTTCACCTTGCGCATTCTCTTCGGCCATGTCGTACAGCAGCTCAAGATAATTGAGTGACATGCGCGCATCACCATTGACCAATTCAGCCAAACGTTCGAGCACGTTATCCATAAACTGCGCTGCAACTTTACCTAAACCGCGATCGGCATCGTTGATTGCTTGATTGAGCGCCAGCAAAATTTCATCGCTAGCCAGCGAGGTTAATTTGTACACCCGAGCACGAGATAGTAAAGCGTTGTTGAGCTCAAAAGAGGGATTCTCTGTCGTGGCACCAATGAAAGTCACAGTGCCATCTTCAATGTGTGGCAAAAAGGCATCTTGTTGAGATTTATTAAAACGATGCACTTCATCTACAAACAAAATAGTACGTCGACCCGCCATTTTATTTTCGCGTGCTTTTTCAATGGCAGCACGGATCTCTTTAACGCCAGAAGTTACCGCAGAAACACGTTCAACCTCTGCATTGGCGTAATTCGCCGCCACTTCAGCCAAGGTCGTTTTACCCGTACCGGGCGGCCCCCACAAGATCATCGAATGAATATGACCAGCCTCTAATGCACGCCGCAAGGGTTTACCCACACCTAAAATGTGCTGCTGGCCAATATACTGCTCAACCGTCTGAGGGCGCATTCTCGCGGCCAACGGACGGAAATCTTCATCACCCGAAAAATCTAAGCTGTAGTTACCCACACTGTAGTTACTCACGCCTTAGTCCCTATTTCAATTACGTTGATCATCAACCTCGACACCTTGCGGGATCTGGAACGTGAAACGCGCTTTAGCGGCCGGTGTTAGTTGTACATCGCTAAACGTAAACAGACTCTTCTGTCCATCTTGTTCAATCACGTTAAAACCTTTCACGATCCCTTTCTCATCAATCGCTATCTGAAACTGCCCTTGGTTTGAATCTACCGCGGTTGGCGTTAGGGTGAAATCATCACCGTTTTGTGCAACCTTGTAGTGATCCCAATCACTGGCGCGATTACGAGTCAGCAACACAAAAGGAGTTTGTTCCGTCGCTTGTTCTTGATTATAAATACTCACTTGTTCGATAAATGGGCTGTAATACCACAAGGTTTTACCATCAGACACCAGTAAGTTTTCATCAGGAGCGGTCGTTTGCCAACGGAAAAGGCTTGGCCGAACAATATCAACTTTCCCCTGACCTTCCATCACAATATCACCTTCAGGGCTGATCACTTGCTGGGCAAAGGTAGCGCTAAAACCAGCGTTCAGCGCGAGGCGTTGGCTCAACTCGTCTTTTGGCGCAGCCAAAACAGCGACAGAAAAACTACACAGCAACAGGGCTAACACTCTTTTCATGATTACCACACTCCATGGATAACAATTTTTTGTCTATAACGTTTTCTATAACGTTTATTGATAAGGCCCTCTTCTCTTAAGAAGCATTCGCTTATCAGAACAACTTATTTATCAGAATAACTCGTTTATAAGGGCTTATTTGCTTGGGTTTGTCAGCGTTTTGTTGAGATTAAACCTCAGGCGGCGTACTTTACTGGCCACAGCACTGTTTGAATTTTTTGCCACTAGCGCACGGACAAGGATCATTGCGTCCAATCCCTTTAAATAGGTTAACCCGCTGCGTTTTCATGCCGAGCATTAATTCATCAGCCATTAACGCCACTTCAGTGATCATGACATCCAACTGCTCAGCAAAATCACTCAAACTGGGTGGTGTTGCAAAACCCGCTTCGCTCATCTGCTGCTGTGTTTGTGTTTCATCGATGGCTAACATGAAGGTGGTCAACAAAGCTTGCAGCATGCGCAGGCTGCCATCACCAATTTGAGTCTCTAACCATTGCGGTTCAACGACTGGCCAGACGCTCATAAACCCTTCAGCAAAATCAGCCCACTGAGTCGCATTATCTAGCAAGGCTAACGCCGAATATTCGCTACGTTTGAGCAAGTTATATTGCAGATTAATTTGCGCCATCACCGCTGGTTCAAGTGCTTTGACTTGCTCCCCCACTAAAGGTTCTAGCCAGGTTGTGGGTTCTAACGGCTTAGTGGCGAAATTGGATGCCAAAATAGCCCCTTCAAAAAAATGAGCGGATTGAGGAGCTGATTGAGGAAGAGAGAGCAATGAGTAGGTCATGAAAATCTGTACAGTTAAAATGGTTGACCAGGGATTATATACCAACTCTTACGTTTAGTGACTTTTGATTCGGTAACCACTACAATCTCGCCTCGAATTTTTAAGGCGAAATGATGATGCGTGTAATTTTGGGCCCGATGGAGGGTGTGCTAGACCACTTGATGCGTGAACTGCTCACCCAGATGAATGATTACGATCTGTGCGTGACTGAATTTGTGCGTGTCGTTGACCAATTATTGCCTGACCACGTTTTTTATCGCCTTTGTCCTGAACTGAAAACAGGCTCAAAAACACAAGCAGGTGTTCCCGTGCACGTTCAACTGCTCGGCCAAGAGCCACATTGGATGGCAGAAAATGCCGCACGAGTTGCTGAATTAGGCGCGCACGGCATTGACTTGAATTTTGGTTGCCCAGCGAAAACGGTCAACAAACACAAAGGCGGTGCGGCGCTGTTACAACATCCGGAATTGATTTATCAAGTGGTAAAATCATGCCGAGATGCGGTACCGAAAGCGATCCCTGTTTCGGCTAAAATCCGCTTAGGTTGGGAAGACCCTAACGACTGCTTTGAAATTGTCGATGCGATTGAACAAGCTGGAGCAAACGAGCTCACAGTTCATGCCCGAACAAAAGCGGGCGGTTATCGCGCCAGTGAAATTAAGTGGGATTACATTAATCAGATACGCCAGAAGACGTCTCTGCCTCTGATCGCTAATGGCGAAATTTGGAACTATGACGATGGTCAAGCCTGTATTAAAGCGACGGGCGTAGAGTCATTGATGGTTTGTCGAGGCGCATTCAACGTTCCCAATTTAGGCAATGTGGTCAAACATAACCATAAAGTGATGCCTTGGCATGAAGTGGTTGATCTGCTCCTGCGCTATTCGCAATTTGAAATTAGAGGCGATAAAGGCTTTTACTATCCCAACCGAGTCAAGCAATGGTTTACCTACTTGCGTCAAGAATATCCTCAAGCTAACGAGCTATTTCGCGAAATCAGGACATTCACCAAATCGGAACCTATCGTGGAGCACATTCAGCGTTACCGTGATCGGTTACAAAACACGTTGTGATGCGTTTTCTTCAGGCTTTCTCAACCTCACGCCGAGAAAGCCTGTTGATGCTTAGTCAACCACTGTGTTAACTAACCCTCTGTGATAACGAAGTAAAACCATTAACTGAGTAGAAGGCTATCATCTGCCAGCTCTTCGCCTCGAACTTTCGAAAACATTTCCAGTAGATCAGGCACTTTCATATTGGCACGCTGCTCACCAGACACATCAAGAACAATTTCACCTTGGTGAAGCATCACAGTGCGATCACCACACGCTAAGGCATCTTTCATCGAGTGCGTTACCATCATCACCGTCAAGTTAAATTCTTTGACGATTGTTTTGGTCAAATCAATGATAAAGGCCGCCATTCTAGGGTCCAGAGCCGCAGTGTGCTCATCAAGCAGTAACAATTTACTGTCAGATAAAGTTGCCATCACTAAGCTAACCGCTTGACGCTGCCCACCAGACAGTAGGCCGATGTTATCGCCTAAACGATCTTCTAATCCCAAACCAAGGATAGCGATTCGCTCTTGAAACAACTTGCGACGTGATGAAGAAAGTGACAGCCCCCACCCTCGGCGCTTGCCGCGCATGTAGGCTAAAGCCATATTCTCTTCAATGGTTAAATCGCCACATGTACCGGCAAGTGGGTCTTGGAACACGCGAGCGCATAAACGTGCACGCTGATCCACGCTCTGGCGCGTGACATCGACTTCATCGATGAGTACTTTGCCTGCCATCATGGGCGTTTCGCCCGTTACAGCGCCTAATAATGTCGATTTCCCTGCACCATTTGAGCCAATCACAGTTAAAAATTGATGTTCAGGTACTTCGAGGTGAACACCTCTTAACGCTCTATTTTCTAAAATTGTGCCAGGGTTAAACGTGACTTGAATATCTTCTAAACGAATCATAATGTTTCTCCTGACGCTTTATCCTGCTTAGCAACAACCGACTTCTGAGCAGGAGAATTACCCTTTTTTGCTTTGAAGTGCCTTTTCATTTTTGGCGCAATCAGTGCAATGGCCACCAGCACAGCAGTAACTAAGTTGAGATCAGACGCCTGCAAACCGAACATGCCCGAGCTCAAAGCAAAGGCGACCGCTAAACGGTACAGCACTGAACCGACGATGACCGCCAGCACTGCAACCCAGATCCGGCGCCCAGGGATCAACGTCTGCCCCAAGATCACAGCGGCAAGGCCAACGACAATCGTCCCTACGCCCGAAGTTACATCAGCAAAACTGTTGGTTTGCGCAAACAGTGCCCCAGCAAAACCGACAAAACCATTCGATAACGCAAGAGCAAAATAGGTATAAAACGAGGTGCTTCCGCCTTGTGCTCTCACCATGCGGGCATTAACGCCCGTAGCACGCAGTCCAAGTCCAAAGTCACTGTTTAATAATCGCACCACAAACCAGGCCGACATCAAGACCAATACACCCACAACCAGCGGGCGAATGTAAACCGAGTCACCCATGGCTTCAAAGGGCGTAAGAATGGTCTCCTCCCCAAGCAGAGCAATATTGGGGCGTCCCATAATACGAATATTGATGGAGAAGGCGGCAATCATGGTGAGAATCGACGCCAATAGATGCAAAATACCGCAGCGAACTGCAAGAAATGCAGTCACCCAACCGGTAAAGGCACCCGCAAGTATTGCCATTCCTGTAGCTACCCAAGGGTTAATACCTGCCACAATCGCTGTTGCGGCCACCGCAGCGCCCATCGGGAAGCTGCCGTCAACGCTTAAATCGGGGAAATCAAGGACACGGAAAGTGAGGTAAACACCCAATGCCACTAATCCGTACAGCAGCCCTATCTCTAGAGCACCAAAAAAAGCAAAAGCAGACATAACAACTCCTTTCTCTGCTTAAACAGAGCTAAAGCCTTCGCTCTAGCTCTGAATGGTCTTTATTTTACGCTCGTAGCACGATCAAGTACTGACTGAGGAATCGTTACGCCCAGTTTTTCCGCTGCGGTTTTGTTGATCATTAAATCAGACCCTTTGGCCACTTTAACATCCAGTTTACCCGGTGCTTGGCCTTCCAAGATAGCGACAACATAGTCCGCGGTTTGTACGCCAATTTGGTAATAATCAAAGCCAAGGCTAGCAATCGCTCCGCGTTCAACATAAGAGGTTGCTGCGCCAAATACTGGGGTCTTAGCTTGGTTTGCCGAAACAATCATCCCTTCAATCGCACTGGCGACGGTATTATCAATCAAGGCATAGATAATGTCTGATTTTGAGGCAATCGCCTGTGTCGCAGTTTGTACGTCTGCGCTCTTTAAGGCTGTCGCTTCAATAAGTTTAATGCCATGTTTTTGAGTGCTCGATTTAAGCAGTTCCATCAAGCTCACTGCATTAGCCTCACCGGGGTTATACACTACACCGATAGATTTCACGTTTGGCATGATCTCTTTGATCAGCTCAACGTGCTGTTCAACTGGCGATAGATCAGAAAGCCCGGTCACGTTTTTACCCGGTTGCTCAAGTTTTTTCACCAATTTAGCACCGACAGGATCGGTCACCGCCGTGAACACGACAGGAATAGTTTTGGTTGCAGAGACGAGCGCTTGCGCCGTGGGGGTTGCGATGCCGACTAACACATCAGGATTTTCCCCGACAAATTGGCGCGCAATTTGAACAGCAATGGCTGGGTTGCCTTGCGCGGTTTTAAAATCAAAATCTAGATTTTTGCCTTGTTCATAACCTTTTGCTTTTAAACCATCAAGTAAACCTTGTCTGGTTGCGTCTAAAGCTGGGTGCTCAACAATTTGCGATACGGCGACTTTCGCTGTTTTGGCCATGATGCTTGTGGAAGAGAGTAATACTGCTCCTGCAAAAACGGCGGTAACAATGGCTTTGCCTGCTTTCATCTTAACTCCTTGATTTAAGCATTATACCCTTCCTACTTAAAGCGGTAGCAGTGCTAGCAAATGCGCTCATCCCGTTAAACACAGTTAACCTGTGCCACATTAGGATTCATCCCATTGCAGATTGCTTACAACTTCATATTGTTTGGGTATACATGTTGGATGTTGTGTTTTTAATATTTTTATGTACGCGCACTGAGCGTCGCTGACAACATTATTACCAGTAACTCAGGCTAAAGGGAAGTGAGGTTTAACAGTAAAGTAACAAAAAGAGAGATAAGAATAAGGCGAAAGTTGAATAACAAAGAGGAGTTCACTGCGGAAGTCCTCTTTGCCTTTTATTCACATGCTACCTGGGTGGCTAGAACCAGCGTTCTAACGCGGCGTCATCTAACTGACGGAATGCTCGGTTGAGGATAGCAGCCAGCTCTTTGTATCTCGGCTTCGCTTTGATTGGCTCTAAAGCAAAACCAGTATCGACAATCTTCTGGTACAGCTCTCGGTACCACCCAGCAAGCGAAGGTGGAAGTTGGGTATTGGCGCGGTTTCCCAGCCACCACATACCTTGTAGCGGTAAGCTTATGGCAAAAAGTGCCACTACCACTGCTTGGGGCATCGCCTGTGTATTTTCAAAAACCATCTGTGTCAGTACACTGATTGCGGCGATAGCTGGCATAGCCTTCACGCCAAAACGCGTGGCTTTAATGAGCCGTTGCTCAGGAAAAATGAGGCCTAGCTCTTTGCGCACAGGCCAAACATCCATATATTTCTGACCATCTTTCAGGCTGTGAACGATTCCAACTTTGTTATTCATAGCGCGCCCTCACTCTCGATGCTGCCCATTCAACTAAAAAATAGTTTAATGATTCAACTAATCTAGTAAAAAATTGATAGAAGTTAATATTATTTCAATTTTTTTTTGTTATATTGGCCCATTATCGCTATTCTTTGCGAGCCCTCAATCTCATTGTTGCCGTTATTTACAATTTAGGCAACTCCGAGATGAAATCTGCAAGGAATGCATCGACGACTTTACGTTAAAAGCCCCGTCTCATTATACGGAAATTCAAGTTTTATTGACCAAGATTAGTAGCGCTCCACAACGGTTCTACTATTCTTGTGAATGATTTTTATCCTAACCGATTATTACAGGTAGTCACACATGTCTAAGCTAGTTTTAGTTTTAAACTGCGGTAGTTCTTCTCTTAAATTTGCTGTTGTCGATGCAGAAACAGGTGCTGAGCACCTATCAGGTCTTGCTGAATGTCTTCACCTTCCTGAAGCACGTATCAAGTGGAAACTTGACGGTAAACACGAAGCGCAACTAGGCGAAGGTGCAGCGCACGAAGAAGCACTCGCGTTTATGGTTGAAACTATTCTTGCTTCTAAGCCAGAGCTTAAAGCTAACCTTGGCGCTATCGGTCACCGTATCGTACACGGTGGTGAGCAGTTCACTCAATCTGCACTTATTTCTGATGATGTACTGAAAGGTATCCAAGACGCTGCAACCTTTGCACCGCTTCATAACCCAGCACACATCATCGGTATCGAAGCCGCTAAGAAAAACTTCCCTGAGCTTCAAAACGTAGCTGTGTTTGATACTGCGTTCCATCAAACTATGCCTGAAGAGTCTTTCCTATACGCTCTTCCGTACAATCTATACAAAGAGCATGGTATCCGTCGTTATGGCATGCATGGTACTTCACACTTATTCATCACTCGTGAAGTTGCAGGCCTACTCAACAAGCCAGTTGAAGAAGTTAACATCATCAACTGTCACCTAGGCAATGGTGCTTCTGTTTGTGCGATCAAAAACGGTCAATCAGTTGATACTTCAATGGGTCTAACGCCGCTTGAAGGTTTGGTGATGGGCACACGTTGTGGTGACATCGACCCTGCAATCATCTTCCACCTGCACGATGCACTGGGTTACTCTGTTGATCAAATCAACACTATGCTAACCAAAGAGTCTGGCCTACAAGGCTTAACTCAAGTGACTTCGGATTGCCGTTTTGTTGAAGATAACTACGGTGAGAAAGAAGAAGCGACTCGTGCAATGGACGTGTTCTGCCACCGCCTAGCAAAATACGTGGCTGGCTACACAGCAAGCCTTGACGGTCGCCTAGACGCTATCGTCTTCACTGGTGGTATCGGTGAGAACTCAGGCCCTATCCGTGAAATGGTACTAAACCGTTTGGCTATCTTCGGTATCGAAGTCGACAGCGCAGCAAACCTAAAAGCACGTTTTGGCGGCGAAGGTGTGATCACAACGGCAAACAGCCGTATTCCAGCTATGGTTATCTCGACCAATGAAGAGCTAGTGATTGCTGAAGATACTGCTCGTCTGGCAGGCCTTTAATTGACTTTCTGGCTAACTCTCTGAGTTAGCCAGTTTTTTACCGGGGCTCAACCCTTAGTTTCTAGCGATTTAGGTCAGCAGGCTTATTTCCAAAGAAGGTCATGTTGGGCTTTGTTCCTTTTTCAATCTAGTTTCGGTTAGATTGATTTCAATAGTTTGAGGTACTCTACTCATGTCCCGTACTATTATGCTTATCCCTATCAGCGCTGGTGTTGGTCTTACCAGCGTGAGCATGGGTGTCCTTCGCGCCATGGAGCGTAAAGGTGTTAGCGTTTCTTTTTATAAGCCTATTGCACAACCTCGCTCGGGTGGCGATCAACCTGATCTCACTTCAACGATTATCGGTCGCAACAGCGACATCAGCATTGCAGAACCGATGATGATGTCAGCGGCAGAAACGTTGATCGGTAGCGAAAAGATGGATGTGTTGCTTGAAACCGTCGTTGAGCGTTACAACCACATCAATAAAGATTCTGAAGTAACACTGATTGAAGGCCTTGTGCCAACACGCAAACACCCATTCGCGAACCAAGTGAACGCAGAAATTGCCAAAACACTGGGCGCAGAAATTGTGTTTGTCGCGACTCCGGGAACGGACAACCCAACTCAGTTGAAAGAGCGTATTGAAGTTGCGTGCTCAAACTTTGGTGGAACAAAAAATAAAAACATTTCAGGTGTTATTATCAACAAGCTTAATGCCCCTGTTGATGAAGCAGGCCGTACTCGCCCTGACTTATCAGAAATTTTTGATGATGCAGATAGCGCGAAACAAGCCAATTTAGAAGTGATGCAGATCTTCAACACTAGCCCAATTCGTGTGTTAGGTTGCGTGCCTTGGAGTATCGATCTTATCGCGACTCGTGCTATTGATATGGCCAAACACCTGAAAGCTGAAATCATTAATGAAGGTGAAATTAAGTCTCGTCGTATTAAGAGCATCACTTTCTGTGCGCGTTCTTTGCCACACATGATTGAGCACTTTAAGCCAGGGTCACTCTTAGTAACATCGGCCGATCGTCCTGATGTGATTGTTGCCGCCTCTCTGGCCGCAATGAATGGCGTTGAAATTGGTGCGGTGCTGCTGACTGGCGGTTACGACATGCCACAAGAGATTGTGAACCTATGTAAACCAGCCTTTGAAAGCGGCTTGCCTATTTTTAAAGCGCAAGGTAACACTTGGCAAACGTCACTCAACCTACAAAGCTTTAGCCTAGAAGTTCCAGCTGACGATAAAGAACGTATCGAGTTCATCAGCGATCATGTTGCTAGCCACATCGATGGCCCTTGGATTAATTCGCTCACTGAGGGCACGCAAGGTATTCGTCGCCTTAGCCCGCCAGCATTCCGTTACCAGTTAACTGAGTATGCTCGTCGTGCAGGTAAACGTATTGTGCTTCCTGAAGGGGATGAACCACGCACAGTAAAAGCGGCATCTATTTGTGCTGAGCGCGGTATTGCGACTTGTGTTCTACTTGGTAACCCTGATGAAATCCGCCGCGTTGCTGCGCAGCAAGGTGTTGAGTTAGGTGCTGGCGTTGAAATTATCGATGCTGACTCAGTGCGCGAAAACTACGTTGCTCGCTTGGTTGAGCTGCGTGGTTCAAAAGGCATGACAGAAGTTGTGGCTCGTGAAAAACTGCAAGATTCAGTATTCCTTGGCACAATGATGCTTGAAGCGGATGAAGTTGACGGTTTGGTTTCTGGTGCGGTTCATACCACAGCCAACACCATTGTTCCTCCATTCCAAATCATTAAGACCGCGCCAAATGCCTCGATTGTATCCTCTATCTTCTTCATGCTATTGCCTGATCAAGTCTTGGTATACGGCGACTGCGCCATCAACCCAGATCCAAATGCTGAACAGCTTGCTGAAATTGCGATTCAATCGGCCGATTCTGCGGCGGCATTCGGCATTGACCCGCGCGTGGCGATGATTTCCTACTCGACGGGTGAATCAGGTAAAGGTGCTGATGTAGATAAAGTGCGTGAAGCGACACGCATTGCTCAAGAGAAACGTCCAGATCTTATTATCGACGGTCCTCTGCAATACGATGCTGCAATCATGGAAAACGTGGCGGCTTCTAAAGCACCAAACTCTCCAGTCGCTGGTAAAGCAACGGTATTTGTCTTCCCTGACCTAAACACAGGTAATACAACTTACA
>NZ_CAWNMS010000062.1:0-35213 GCF_963875605.1 Vibrio sp. V04_P4A5T148 | reverse complement strand
TGGTTATACCGCTCATACAAACGGCTCAAGAGGGATTGCCAACGCGTGGCGGCTTTGATGCAAAATTGAAATTCAGTGTTATAGTGTGTTTTTTTGAGTTCGGTGGTGCATTGTCAACCCCTTAACCGGGCATTATGTTTAAAGAGAATAAATATGGAATATCAAGGTAGTTGTCATTGTGGAGCTGTAAGGTTCAGATTTGTGGGCGAAAAGATCACAAAGGGTCTTCGTTGTAATTGTTCTATTTGCAAACAAAAAGGGGCTTTAATGTCTCCATATACAGTATCGGTAGAAGATATAGAAATATCCGTTTCTAATAATGCATTGGAAACGTATGAGTTTAATAGTGGTGTGGCTAAGCACCAGTTTTGTAGGCAATGTGGAATTTATACATTCCATCAAACATTTCGTCAGACAGGATATTATCGAATAAATTTGGGGTGTCTTTCTGATATTGATACATTCGATTTGTCTTATGATGTTTTCGATGGTGCCGCACTTTAAACATAACAAGAGACTATGGCGTCAAAAGTTAATTTCTGGCGCTGTTTGCATCCCACATGCAGCCATCTCTGAGCATAGAGTTTAAGATAACTATCATCTTTCTGATGCAAGCAATGATCGCTACTTTTTTAGGCTTTCCGGCGGCTAATAGCTTTTGATAGTGCTGTTTAAAAACAGGGTTACATTGCATTGCGGTAAGCGCCCCACGATACCACGGGGCGTTTTAATTTCAGTGTGAGAAGTTCCAAGGAAGAAGTGCGTTGATATCAGACCCTGGCTTGGCCAGTTCTTTCATACATTTGACCATGTAATCATAGAGTATCAGTCCGTTAGCTTTCGCCGTCTCGATAATGCTATACAGCAAAGCACTCGCATCAGCATCAAGCGGATTCGTCGAGAATAACCCATTTTTTCGGCCAATGACCAGAGATTTGATTGCACGCTCTGCTCGGTTGTTGTCGATAGATAAATGCCCATATTCAGCATAGCGTATCAGCTTAGGCCACTGACCCAAGGTGTACTTAATGGCTTTTCCAAGCGGACTCGATTCAATGACTTTCTGAGACGTTAACCAGTCATAGAGGTCATCCAGCAGCGGTTTGGCTCTGGATTGTCTTTCTGACCAACGCTCTTCAGACGAAGCGAGTTTTAATCGCGATTCCAGTGCATACAGCTTTTGGATTTTGGCTAACGCCACAAAGATAGGATTTCGGGCATTCCGAACGCTGATTTCGGAGTTCGCTTAAAAGTGTTCGGATAATCGCGGAATGAGCGTTCGGATTAAACCGAAATAGGTGTTCGGGTCATCCCAAAATGGCTGTTCGGAATGCTCCAAAATACGCATAAATAATGTCATGTTAGCGACGGGAGTTTGAGCCATCTGGTAGCGTGTCGTTTTTTCAACGACTTCAGCTTCGATAAAGCCACCATTTTGAGATTGCCCAGAGCGCTGCAATTGTTAACGCTTTGCATAAAAGGTCGAAAGACTCAGACTATGGCGCTCGCAGAAAACACGATGAGATAGTTGACTGGATTCGTATTGCTCGAACAGGTTTTTCCATTCTTGGTCGGTACGTCGTTTTGCCATTTTAAATCTCCTTGTGGTTGGAGGTTTGATCGTATGGCGTACTGAGGTTCATTAGAATGCGGGGTTTATGACGCGCTTACTTTTCTTCTGCAATAATGATTGCAGTTCACACCGAATTCTTTGAAGCTCTTTCAGATCCTCTTCGCTTTTCTTTGTAGAATAGTCATCCCGTAAAGTTTCTAGCTGATCACGAATAGAATCAAGTTGACTTGCCTGCAATGGTGCTTGTTTTTTTTCGGCAGTAGCTGCCTTAGCACTCTTTTCCTTTGTAGTGTTTGTAACGTATCCTCCACCCCATAGACTTCTGGCTAGCCATGAGAATGAACCCGAGGTGGGTATATTTTCTTGAGGTTCTTCACCCATGTAAGCTTCGACATCAAATTCTGAGCTAAATAATTCCGTATCAAATACGCCAATTTCGAGTAAGTTTAATTCCAACGCCTTAATTAATGAGACTTTTTTCTTTCGACTCTCAATATCTGCCTTAATAGCATGCTCATATACAGCAATCACATGTTCTAATTTCTGGGCCACAATTTGAATAGCGTCACGCGGCTGATCCCATTCCGCCAGTACCTCTAACAAGCTACGCTCACGGAACGCTAGCTCAATACCAGTTGCACTGCTGTAAGCTGACACGCCTTCATATGGAATACCACTCATCATCAACTCTTCGGTAACTTGGTCTAATATCTCATCTAAAGAACCTTGTGGCCGTAGGTCTGCCTTATTGAGAATCACGTATAGAGGCATATCAAGTTCATTTAAACTCGAGAGTTTATCCAAATCATCACGTGGTATAGTGCCATTCGAATCAAGACCAATCACCCAAATTAGCGCCTGTCCCTGAGTAATGAACTCATCTGACACAGCCTGATCTCCCATCGTTGTGCCACCTCTCTGTCCAGGGTTGTAACCAGGCAAATCAATAAAAGCAATATGACGCAGCAACTTGAAAGGAACTTCAAGTGACATAAAGGGGACAAGATCGCGGAAGTTAAAACCAAACTCTTCAACAAATTGATGCAACAAACATGCATATATATGCTTTGACACATCAAAATAACCTCCCTCATGAGAATAGCCACGAATCGCAATATTATCCGCATGACCAACATAGGTTGGGATCGCAGTGACAGGTTCAATACCAATAGGCAGTTTCACCGCTTCATCGGCAAAAAAACTGGAAATCAATGACGATTTACCGCTGCTGAAACCACCAGCCACCGCAATGATCGTACGCTCAGCAAATGTAGATAACGAATCCACCAATCGCAGCTCATCATCCACTGCGCGTATCTCAGTAACTTGCTCCGCCTCATTGGCGAGAACATTAACTCGATTAATCAACGGTAATAAAGAAGCATCAATCAATAATTTAATCGATTTATAGTATTCAGACTCATTTTTTATCGGAGATATTGCCGAGCAAATCAGGTCATAGCGGCTTTTAAGGTCTAGTAACTCTTCAATCTTATTATTTAAAGCGACGCTAACTTTATTGAGTTCAATATGAGTATGCTGGTTATTAGCTACCGTAACCTCATACTCAGCACGTAGTTTTTTTATTGACGAACTCAAGGTAGAGAAAAACTTCTCAGCACTGGTAACTGGCAAAGCCACGTTTGTTTTTACCTCTGTCATTATAATTCCCTCATTTCTGCTTGCATGCGCTTTATTTTTTCTAATGTCAGGGTTTTACTCTCAACCTGTTCCTGAAGATCTTTGATCTCTTTAATTAAATCGGCCACTAACTCTTCACCGATATTTTTCTTCATAATATTATCTATCGATGTACGAACCGACTGAATAAATTCTAAACCATTCGCTTCTAACCGTGAGGCATAGTTTTGCGCAGCATCTTGATATCCTCGTACACTGCTACCTCTAATCTTACTGGACTTGGCTAGTTCCGCCGGTAAATCAGGAACTTCTATATCAGGGAAGTTGACCAGTTTATCCACCACACTGCGACAAACCTCTTGAAGTCGGGCAATGTCGACTTCATGATCACCAATGGTATCACGCAGTTGCCGAGTCATGCCTTTGACCAGTTCACGGCGCCATTGAATAAGCGAGCCATTAGCACAGTCTTTCATGCCGCTCCGCATAAGTTTGGCTAACCCCTCAAGTGCGCGGCGAATTGGCAACGGGTTTAGCGTTGCAACTGAACGGGTTCGTTCTTCATTACCACCGCCCCATAGCTTGCGTGCCAGCCATGACAATCCACCACTTTTTTCAACTTGATAAGTCTCTGTCTCTTGCCCCCCAGCGCTTTCCGATCTCTCGTCCAAAATATCGAATGCTTTTTGAATAGCACGCTCAAGATCAGATGGTAACTTTAGCCGGATGTTCTCCGCTTGGTTGATGAACTCACTATTCGTTGCCACAATAGCCTTGCTGGAAACTTGATTTAAGTGTGCAATTCTTGCCTCAAGCGTAGCTTTGTCACCATTTTTTACCTCATTATGTAGATCTGATAAAACACTTAGTACATCGTCTCTGACTTGCTGTAATGTTTGCCATTGAGCATCGATATATGTTTGCGCTTGCTGTTCGAGTATTTGTACCTTTTTAGCACGAACTGTTTCTACAGCGTCTTGCAGCCGATCACGCGCTGAAAGTTTTTTGAGGCAGGCTTGTCTCGACTCTGGTAAAGAGAAATAATCGCGATAGTTTTCAGCTAATAGCTTCATCGCATGCTCTGCACCATCGTCGCCTATACCGTCATTTTGCAGCAAAGTCTCACAAATTCCTGAAGTAACAATTAAACGCTCACTAATGTCAGCTATTATGCTGCTAAGGACTTCATTTTCAGTACCACTCAAAGCACTAATCGCCTGTTTCGTCAAAATTTGATGCAGTTTACTGAGCGCTACATGCAAGTCTCCCTTAGCCTCATTACGCAAGTTAGAGTGTAGTTGCATATCGGATTGGCTGGCTACCAAATATATTTCTTGAGTTCCTTCACGCGCACTTAAGCGATCAGCCAGCTCAAAGTCCTGCTGGCTAAGGAACTGCCCTGCCGGACTGACCAAAAAAGCAGCATTGCATTCTTTTAAACGTTCGTAAGTACGCTGCTCACGTGATTTAACGGGATCATTAACCCCCGGCGTATCAATAACTTCAATCCCCTGTAGCGAGGACAGCGGTAAACCTAAAACCAACTCACGAGTAAATGGCATAAACTTACCCGTCGCCCCAACATATTGGGTTAATTCGCTATTTAAGTCCTCAATTGAATCTCCGGTTAATACACGCACATCGCCCAGTTCGCCGACATCAACTCCAGAGGCTTCCATTCGCAAACAGATATCGGCAGCCGCGGCTAAGGCACCATTTTCACCTACTTCACGAATAGCTTTTTTATGCAGAATATTCTCATCCAACGGCGGCATTGAACGTGTTGGATTTTGCTTCTGACGCTCGGCATATTCTTTTTTGTAATGCTCAATCAAATAGGTAACTTCTTCTTTATATTCTTGTGCCTTTATCTGTAGATCACGGATATCCTCGGATGAGAAGAAATGTACTTCTGCGGTAAACTTTGGCGCATATCTGATTGAGGTCAACGCTGCCGTCATTGGAGTCGCTGCCTTTGGCAAAACCTCCTTACCGTCAAATAATAAAGCGTTAATTAATGAAGACTTGCCTGCTTTAACACGACCAATAACACCGATTTTTAGAGATCGTCCGGATTGCTGCAATGCTTCCAGATGCTTTTGGACATCCTTGTGTTCTGCGAAGCCACCTGGCTTCAACTTGCTACGCATAGGCGTATTGACTAGGTCACAATAGCGAGCTATTTTTTGCTCAAATTCTTCCAATACTGATAAATATTTTTCTGAACTTACTGACATCAAACAATCACTCCATTAGCGTTTTGTTGCATTTCACTACGAATTTGTTTTAGGGAAGATAAAGAAATCTCCAACTGACTCGCTTCCTGTCCAGTCGTTTTGGCCATCTCGTCATACAAAGATTTCTGAACACTGATTTTTTGCGCTATTTGTTCTGAAGTGACCCGAATCAGCTCCGTCTCAATACACAGCAAAGACTCGTTCACTTGAGGTCGCAACTGAGTTAATACTCCAGGAATAACTTGATTACAGATCGCTTCACGCAACTGGTTAGCTTCAGCTTTCCGTCTCAAGTTACCAAATAACTCTCCAACAATTCCTGGCAAAATGACAAAAACCACTTTAAGAATTGGATTAGGAATCAGTATTGCTATTGTGCTAAGTGATATGATGCTCCCAACACTCTTTCCTTTGTTAGCGTGATTTCCCTTATCTGTTGCTATTGACTCATTCAAACCCGCTATGGCATTCATGGCCTGCGATTCAATAGTAGAAATTAGCCCCTCGACCCAATTATGATCATCAGAGCCCAACGCTAGACCACTGATGTTGATATTACCTGAGAATTGATAAGCTATATTCGCTGTCGTTTGCTTTAACAATGCTTGAATTTCTACGCTTAGAGTAGAGCGAACCAGATCACCAATGGTGTTACGTAACTGTGTCTCACCCATACGTGCCTGTATCAGCAGTTCTTCGGTGGCTTTGTGTAGCGCTTGCTCTAACCTGCTTAAAATCAGGTCGCTTTTTTGTACACCCCCCCTTTGCTTGATCTCTTGCAACATACGGTCACGATCAGCATCTAAATTATTTAACGCCTGATCAGCTTCTTTTAAGGCTTGAGCAATGTCAGAAGCATTTGCATTCAGTGCATTAATAGCCGTATTAACCATACCGTCAGCATCGAAGAAAAGGTTTTTCACCATTGGCAAGGCCATCACATCAAACAGTGCAGTTTTATTTGCTGAATTGATTGTTGCGAGCATATCAGCTGCATTATCTTTATTTACTGCACCAGCAACCGGCTCACCAGTAAGTGTAAATAAGCAATCTGACACATAATCACGTGCAGCTTCTAGCTCCTGTGGCGACGCCAAATCTGTTTTGGTCAGGAAAACTTTTACACAGCGACCAAGATCCAAAATCTCCTCAATTCGCCGCAGATCTTGGCGACTAATGCTGCCAGCTTTACAATCCATCAAATATAGATACATGACTCCAGTCGTTATATAGCGCAGAATAGCTTCATTGTGTTTATTAATTCCAGAATCAAACCCCGGCATATCAACCAATACCAAGGGCTCTATCTGCTGTAAAACTGGGCTATTAAGGTAGAGACGCACTAACTGATAGTTTCCAGCATTAGCTGATAGCAAGGGTAGTTCAGAAATTTCATGTTCACTCCATGCCCCCGCTTGTGATAGTGCCATCAATTTTTCTTCAGTACTGAAGTGAAGTTCGGCCGGGATTGCTGTTTCAGGAGATACTTTTTCTGGCAAAACTTTTCGCTCAAGAAGAGTGTTCAGTGCGGTAGATTTTCCGGTACTAAAACCACCGACAATTGGTACGTATAGTACTTGCCGTGCCGCAGCCGTTGCCACTTCGTCAATCGAAGTTTGTAGAATATTCGCTGACTGTTGTAACAACTCGGGAGTGCAACCAGCCGCTGTATTGATATATTTACTTAACCCTTGCAAATAATCTAAGATTTCCTGCTTGCGTTTAGATTCCATTATAAATTTCCTTCTATGAACGGACTAAACAATGACTTGATCTTTGTTCATTAAGCAAAGAAAGCGGCTTATTAAATCATAAGTCATTGAATTAAAATCAAGGTTTAATCTGTTTTGTGGTCATGGTCGTTATACCACCAGTTTGGTTTAAGCTATCTATTTTTTAATCCCTAGTAAGAAAATTTCCGTCCTAAATGACGCTTAAAAGCTATTGATAAATCAAACATTAACCAACTGATTCTTATGCGTTTATATACACTAAAATTGGATAAGAAACTCGGTTTTTGAGTACAATTTCTTATGTGATACAACCAAATTGTGATCGGTTTTTGCTTCTGTGCTTGGGCTCAAGCACAAGTGATTATCTATTCACCAACACCTTAAATGGGTTGGCAAACCTCTGACTGAGCCTCTGATGCGTGGCGATAAGTTGGAATGTATCCGCCCCACGATACCACGGGGCGTTTTAGTGTTTGAAGTTCCAAGGAAGAAGTGAGTTGATATCAGGCCCTGGCTTGGCCAGTTCTTTCATAAATTTGACCATGTAATCATAGAGTATCAGTCCGTTAGCTTGCGCCGTCTTGATGATGCTATATAGCAAAGCACTCGCATCAGCACCAAGCGGATTCGTCGAGAATAACCCATTTTTTCTGCCACAGACCCAAGTTGTACTTGATGGCTTTACCAAGAGGACTCGATTCAATGACTTTCTGAGACGTTAACCAGTCATAGAGGTCATCCAGCAGCGGTTTGGCTCTGGATTGTCTTTCAGGCCAACGCTCTTCAGCCGAAGCGAGTTTTAATCGCGATTCCAGTGCATACAGTTTTTGGATTTTGGCTAACGCCACATCCGCTTTCCCTGTTTTGCCTTTGCCCTGAAGCTTCTTCGCCTCCATGAACTTACGGCGTGCACGAGCAAAGCAACCGACATTGGTGACCTTGGTTAATCCATCATAAGCCGCGTAACCATCACTTTGTAGATAGCCTGAGTAATCACCCCAGAAGTTCACGGGGCACGCTCTCGCACGGCTGTTTTGATAGTCGAACAAGACGATATTTTTCATGTCAGGTAAGGTGGCTTCTGGGGAGTCGGCTCCCGAGCAGTACAACCACATGTAACATTGCTTCTCTTCCTTGAGCACATTGAGCGGCGTTTCATCGGCCTGAACTACCCCTTGTTCGAGTAAGTGAGTCTTCAGTGCCTGATAAAGCGGTTTGAACTTTTCACTCACTTGGATAACCCACCTTGCCATAGTGGCTCTCGATAGCTCAATACCTGACTGGGAACACACTGTAAACACTGAACTTCAATTTTGCACTAAAGCCGCCACGCGTTGGCAATCTCTTTTGAGCCATTTGTTCTGCAAATTCAATAAGATAAACTGAATTCACACGACCAAAAGCCACAATTGCAATGGTTGAGTGATTCAAGAATCAACCCAAGCAAGAGCCGTGATAAATAAGCCGCCAAAACAAAGCCCACCTTTCAACAACAAACCAAGCTTTTGAGGCAGACAAATTCAACAAGCAGCGCATTCAGCAAATGCGAAATATTCGATTAACTTGCCCTTTCCACACATTGCGCGCGCTAAATTCACAACAGGCCAACGCTAAAACTGATTGAGGCAAACAAAGAAATTTGCCTGTTTTACTGCTTGAGTTAACCACGAATTTGAGGGTGAAAATGCTCATCTGCCGACAGCAGATCACTTCAAGTCAGTTAGAGTAAAGACAAAAAGTCCCCCTTGACCTTGCATGAGACTTTATCTTTAAGAAAGGTAAACTGATTATACAGTCCGTTTCAGGGTCCGTACTAGAAGAAAAATCTTGTTGAAAGCCAAGTATTACCTGTTCGGTTACGTCTTTATGACTGCCTAAGATGTATTGCTGGTGCTCCTCATGTACCGCCATTCCTAACGACTCAATCCAGCGATATTCCCCATGGCAGCTTTTCACACGATAACGTAAGCTTCTGCCAACAATTGGCTCCGCTTTACGATCCGAATACTTTGCATGACTCTTTCGACGTCATTGGGATGAACAAGCCGTATCCAGTCTCTCATCAATACTTTAGAACAAGGTACACCAAACGCTTTGTAAAACTTATGATTTAACAGCGAGGCTCGAGTTCCATTTTGTAACCACAATCCATCGTCTGAGGACTCAAAGAATGACGTTAACTGACTCAACGCGATACTGTGCACATTCAAGTCCATAAAAATCGCTCAAAATCCTTGTTGATGATTCGCCTTAGGCTTCACTCTGCAAGACAGACGTATCACCTTATTCACATCCAAAGCTTGAATAAGGCCACCTTCTGACTCGATAACACCTTGAATGAAAATATTGTTGCCAGCCTCTTTCGGAGGCAAGTGAAACTTATCTTGCGAACAATCGATAATGTGGTCTACCTTTTCAACCAGAAGAACCAAATGCTCGCCCAGACACTCGATAATAACAAACGTTTTTCCAACAGCCCCCTCTTGGGCAGTAAGCGCCCCCAACAACGCAGATAAGTCTAATACTGGCATCGTTCTCATCCTTAGCGTTACACCGCCTAAAACATAAGGAGGAGTCTCTGGTATTGCGCTTATAGAACTGTATGGCAAAATTTCTTGAACATGCTCTATATTGATCGCGAATGGATTCTTATAACCTGATAAATACAATAACAACCACGAACTCACTGTTTTTGATTCATTGTGATGCTCAATTTCAACACTCGTCATAACGGAGTTCCCCATTTACCTTTTGTGCACTTTGGTACAGCTCAAACAGTACTTCATCAATGTTCCGGTGAGGATGGCGACAAGCTTTCAAAAAACCTCGAACATCTTGCCTCACGCTCCCATATTTTGGCTCATTCAGCATACGCTTGTAGTACGCCGTC
Source organism: Vibrio sp. V04_P4A5T148 (assembly GCF_963875605.1). Classification (NCBI taxonomy): domain Bacteria; kingdom Pseudomonadati; phylum Pseudomonadota; class Gammaproteobacteria; order Vibrionales; family Vibrionaceae; genus Vibrio; species Vibrio sp. V04_P4A5T148. Next base: position 25,139 of record NZ_CAWNMS010000062.1, on the reverse strand, counting down.
AGTATTTCTCTTCGTTTATGTGCTGGCACATAAACGGATATGTTACTCATGGTTAGATATAGGCACAGCAGCCCATTGGAGACTAAGTCATAGACAAGCACTTCTTTTTGCATTCCTACTCACTCGCTATCAGGCGCATTTAAACTTTAAACTGACGAATTGTTTCACTTAAACCAATATTCAAGGTGTGGATCTTTTCCGCCTCTTCTGCAAGCGTTTCACTGCCAACACTCAGTGACACTACAATATCTTTAATTTGATTCATGTTCTGACTAATATCTGCCGCCACGGCTGACTGCTCTTCCGCAGCAGTAGAAATTTGGGTGCTTGCGTCATCGGTCTGTTGTGCATAATCAGCTAATGTCCTCAAACTCCCGCCGACTTGCTCTTGCCCTGCCGCTGTANACTCACTCGCTATCAGGCGCATTTAAACTTTAAACTGACGAATTGTTTCACTTAAACCAATATTCAAGGTGTGGATCTTTTCCGCCTCTTCTGCAAGCGTTTCACTGCCAACACTCAGTGACACTACAATATCTTTAATTTGATTCATGTTCTGACTAATATCTGCCGCCACGGCTGACTGCTCTTCCGCAGCAGTAGAAATTTGGGTGCTTGCGTCATCGGTCTGTTGTGCATAATCAGCTAATGTCCTCAAACTCCCGCCGACTTGCTCTTGCCCTGCCGCTGTATCTAGACACATCTGCTTGGTGCGAGAGATAGCCTCCGACATTTTATGATTGCTCTCAAGCAAGGCATTCAGTACCTTGTCTATTTCTCCTGTACTATCCATAGTGCGGCTTGCTAAAGTCCGAACTTCATCCGCAACAACAGCAAACCCTCTTCCCTGCTCTCCAGCTCGAGCCGCCTCTATCGCAGCATTCAGAGCCAATAAGTTGGTCTGCTCTGCAATATCACCAATGACTTTAAGAGCACCACTGATATTTCGGCTATTTTGGTCCATCTGCTCAACCAACAAAACTGATCTCTCCATGTCTTGCAGTAAGTCTTCAGTCAAAGACTGAGCTCGTTTCACGACTTGCTCCGACTCAGCACCAAGCTGCGATGCTTGCACTGTAATTTCAGAAGCTTTCACAGCACTTTGAGCAACAGATTGCGCCGTACTGTTCATTTCATCAATCGCGGTAGCGACTTGCTCAGTTTCTATAGAGTGTTGGCTAATGCTCTCTGCATTTTCCACTGTCAAGGATTGAAGCTTCGTAACGTTGATTGAGAGATTACCTGAAATACCAACAATCTCTTTAACTGCCAAGTGCACTTTGTCTATAAACAAATCAATGCCGTCAGCTATCTGCCCCAAATCATCACGTCGACCAAGCTCTAAACGTTTAGTTAGGTCTGCTTCACCTTTTGATAAGTCCAACGCTAGCTCACGAAGAGATGTTATTGGTTGATAAAGCTTTGTGATAAGGAAATAGAATAGAATTAAAGTAACGGTGATACCACCGACCACCATCATCGCTGAACTGGTACGCGTGCTGTAAATTGGAGCAAATGTTCTGTCATCTTCAAGCGCGACTCCCAAGTACCAGACAGTATCGGCCAATTCTATAGGAATGGAGTAGAACATTTTGTCGTCACCACCAAAAGCATACTCTTGAAACAACATACCATTAGAATTTAGTACGTTTCTGGCAACATTGGAGAACCCCTTCAATTTGACGGCTTGCTCGCCATTGTTAATCGCCGAGGATGACGTCGCTAAAATGGTTGATTCGTCATCCATAATAATGCCCAGCGCTCCGTCGACACCACTGAAACTCTCAACAATACTATTAAGTTTTGATAGTTCAAAATCAAAAGAGATGACACCGCTACTGATTGCTATAGCCATAGAGACCCATACCTTACCAGTAGAAGCCACATATGGTTTTGTTGTTGCAACACCTCGTTTACCTTGAGTAACCAAATACCACTCTCTAGTCGTCGCATCACCATTAAATATATGACCTGGCCAGTTTTTAGATGTCTGGTTCCAATAAGCTTTACCATTATGTTCAGTAAAGACAACACTGCCAACATTGGCTCCCGCGGCCATTTGTTTTACAAAGCTCACTTTATCTTCAGGTATTGGATTCTGACTATAAAACTCCGCTATCTGCTCTAAACTAGCTACTTTTTCAAGAAAGTAACTGTGAACGACTTCTTCTTTGGCTTCGACATACTCCTTTACCGTTTTGGTTTTGTCTTCTTTGAAAGCAGAGGAAACATTATTGTAAGTAATAAAACTTACGGCCCCAAGAGCTAGAGAAACTAACAACAATACACCAAGGATAAGACTTTGTTTGAATCCGACATTCATAAGAAAAAATCCATCAATAGAAATACCGACCAACGATACAGAACATCTATCAACAGCAAAACGGTACTTAAGTACCAAAGAAAGAACCCGCACTACATTAACAATTCGGACATGCGGTTTTATACGTAATATTTACTGACATCATTAGTTGATCAACTCATTTCCGGATAAAGAACTATCTGAACTTCACCTCTCAGCTCGGCCTGTAATACGTTGAATGGAGACTACTTATACCAACTTAGCTTCAATGGATCCTTAGCCCACATCATGCGCCTAATAGTGGGACTTCCATACTCGTCACCGGGAGCAATACCGAGGCAACTCCAAAATTTCTACGCAATGAGTGGGAGCTTAATACTTGAGCCAAGGCGAGAAAGATCCGTCCCTAGAGTCGTGAAGAAAAAGCCAAGCCGATACCCTAGAAAATACAATGCCGCTCACCTTAAGTGAACGGCATTAGGACATAATGTCCTCCTCTTTTATGCTCGTTGCCTAGCCTGATCGACACGACTATCTATCCATTGCTGTAATTCACTTGGAACCCAGGCCACCATTCGATCACCTAATGAAATTGCTTGTGAAAAGTAGCTTTCCCCCTATCAATTGGTATACATAAGAGCGGCTACATAGACAGGATCTTAAGAGCTAAGTGATTTATTTAGATAGAAAAAAGGCTTCATTTATGATCAGATAATCGTCGCCAAACAAACTACCTATACCAACCGTGAAGCCGATGACGATTATCTCCTTACAAAAGCAGTTTAAGCAATTCTTTAATGCTGATAATGGCAAAAAGTACAGGGCTTATGAAGCGATGTCGGGCGATTTTACCCGAGCAATTAGTCATAAGCTTAGTGACGGCGTTGAGTAAAGGGAACGGCTCCTCCATTGCGGATTTACTAAGGCAATTTAATGGTATGTGCTTAAGTGCTGAAGATACCGTGGCTTACAGCCCTATCATAACCAGTTGAGAAAAGAAGAGTTTCCGATATTCATGCGTCAGTTGGCGCTGCGAGCAATAGCACAGTTTGCTCGCCAGCACAGAGCCACCCTACCAGATAAACTTGCCACCTTTGATGACGTGTTGCTTCAAGATGGTAGCTCTTTCCACATTCATCGTGATCTTGCGGACGTTTATCCAAGCCGGTTTAAGCGTAATCCTGCAGCGGTCGAATGCCACATGACCATGTCCTTAAAAAGCTTTTCTCCCGTCGCGATGAGCATCAGCGTGGATACGGCGTCAGAAAGAGACTATTTACCTAAGCCCAAAGCAATGCAGAACAAATTGCTGCTGGCTGACGCAGGTTACCCTGATTTCCACTTCTTTAGCGAGCTTGAGCACTATGGTGGCCTCTGTATCGTCCGAGGAGCCAAGTCTTTGAACCCTAATGTTATTGAGGCGAAAAACGGTCAGGGGCGACGGCTACCTAAGCTCGAAGAGAAGAAGCTTAAAGACATTACACGAGGCACCAATCGCTCACAAATCCTCGACCTGCAAGTTCGTCGTGGCAAACGAGAATTTAGAGTAGTAAGACGTTGGTTTGCAGAAGAAAAGCGATTTTGCATTTGGATAACTAACTTACCTTCTGACACCTATACAGCTGATGACATCATGGCGATCTATCGTTGTCGATGGCAGGTGGAGTTGCTTTTTAAGGAGTTAAAATCTCACACAAACTGGCAACGATTTGTCACAGCACAAAAGGCAATCGTTGATGGGCTTATCTGGGCCAGTTTGCTCGCGCTGATCATTAGGCGCAGTACAGTGCTGCAGACAATGCCACCGGTCTCGCTGTTTAAAGCGGCAAAAAATGTGGATGTGCGGCTGTTACCCATATTTGAATGTATCAGCCACAAAGCCTGGTCAGAAATAGGCAACACACTTGAATGGGCCTTTAGCTATATATTCAATAACGCGCGAAAGTCCGCACAGAGGAAATCAAAGAAAAACATCACGTTAGACGGGATTTATGCAGGACTTAATGCTTAAGGTTCAGTCTATGAGAGCGGCTAAGCCCCGTCCACTGTTAATATAACCAGCATTGAAATTACTATAAGCACCTGATATTACTGCGAAAATTTTTAAAAAAACGAGTAATATATGGACCCTATAGAAATTGCAATAAAGAACGAAAGACGTGAGTCTTTTATTGAATATAACTTCATAGTTTGGACAGATAGACAAATAAACAAAGTTATAGGTGTCACTTTTGACAAGGTTAAAGGGGAAAAAGTTTCTAATAGAGCTTTATTGCAATACCTCGTCAACAAGATATCATCAAAAGATGTACCGATAATATTGATCGAGCATGATTTTCCTCACCATGACATACAAGTAATTAATGCCCACAAAAATAAATTATATAAGTACCAATTACTGGAAAATGAACTTGCAGACTTAATCTGTTCTGAGTTTTCTATTAAATTAACTAACTCTGAAGACAAAGAGTCAATCAAAACAGTAAATGTAAACGAACGAGTTTATGATGGTTTTCACACATGGAGTAGGCAAACATTTGGTTCTAGTATCAAAAAGTGTGATGTTGACTGCTTACTCTTCAATGATGGACAAGTAATGTTGACCATAGAGGTAAAAAATACTTCAAGAAGTGGTATAGAAATAGAAAATTGGCAGCCGTACCCAGACGACCAGGATAATTACAAGATAATTGGACTATTCTCAAGAGATGTACTTAACTGCGACTTCATAACTCTACATCACAATTTACCTATGGATACTAATGATAACTCATCTAACATTAACGTAGGACTTTGGCGATACGACTTGTCCCATTCATTTAGTTATTTTAGATCAAATAAAAACCGCATAGTAACTAAACTAAGTGAAGTAATATGTGAATATACTAAAATATAGTGCCAGGGCAAGATCATGAACATTTTTTGCGCAATGCGAGGTTAAATTTGACCTGACGTGCGGGCTGTGATCTTATGCTCCTCTTTTAAGGAGCTGCCATGAATATTAATACCATCAAAGAGCACTTCAGCCTCATCCGTGACGAACGGCAAAGTGCAAAAGTTGACTACCGTTTGATATTTTGTTTGGTTCAATCTGCGCTGTGATAGCCGGTGGCCAAGGCTGGACCGACATTCGTGAATATGTTCTTGGTCACCATGAGTGGTTTCTTAAACAGGGCCTGTTTGAAAACGGCGTGCCCGTTGACGATACCTTTGCTCGTCTGATCGCAAGTATTGACCCTGCCGAGTTTCACGACTGCTTCCTGGGCTGGATGAGTGCGGTACATACCTTGACGTGTGGTGAGGTGGTTGCCATTGATGGCAAGACTTTGCGCGGCTCCTACGATAGAGATGACAGACAAAGTACCATCCATATGGTGAGCGCCTACGCGAGTGCCAACCAACTGGTATTGGGCCAACTTAAAACTGACGATAAGAGCAATGAAATCACCGCAATTCCGGAATTGATTAAGATGCTCGACTTGCGCGGAGCCCTCGTGACGATTGAAAAAAACACCTATCACATCGAGAAACAGAAAGGCCGTGTTGAAGCACGAACTTGCCATGTACTCAAGGCCTGCGAGTTGGAGGGTGACTTCTCTACGTGGAGCCGACTAACCAGTATTGTCAATGGTTGAAAATTACCGAGCAGCAAAAGGCAAAGCACCAGTGTTGGAGTACCGCTACTACATCAGTTCAGCTGACCTAACTCCGGAGCAAGCTGGAAATGCTATTCGAGCCCACTGGGGCATTGAGTCAATGCATTGGATTTTAGCTGTGAGCATGCGGGAAGATGCTTGTCAGATTTACCGAGAAAACGCAGCTGAAAACTTGGCAGGGTTAAGACACATGGCGCTTAACATGCTAAGAGCTGAGCCAACCAAAATTAATGTGCCAATGAAGCAGAAGCGTTGCATGATGAACTCCGGCTTCTTGGAGCAAGTCTTGTTAGCTGGATTTCAGTTGGCGGCTAAATTCTAACCATTCATGCGGACGCCCTGGGGCTTGTATCGATATTGCTTAACTTGCTCAACATGAAGGCCATGGATACGACAATATGCTGCTAGTTCATGCTCTGACATGACTGCTGTTTCTATGACTATTGCGAAGAGCTCTTCCGCTGCTTAGATTTTATTACATGGCAAGTGCATATTTCGGAGCATTTCGGGATTATCCGATCACTTTTAGCCTAACTCCGAAATCCTACCTTTTTCTCTTTTAAATCAATAGCTCGCTATTCTTTACGTCTTAAACAAGAACGTAAGTAAGCGACCATGGTAAAAAAGAGAACTCCAATGAACAAAATCAAAGAGGTATTACGCCTTAAGTACGACTGCGGTCTCTCAAATCGCAGCATCGCTTCTTGCCTTAAACTCCGCCCGTCCACCATATCGTTAAACAAAGCCAACTTGGCTGGCCTCTACCCGAAGGTGAAGCTCATCGTAACGACCGCTCGGAACCTGAGAGACATCGGTTAACAAAAATAAAAGAGTGAGGGAGGATATTATGTCCTCCCTCTGCCTAGCCAGATCTTTGTTCGACTGGCTACGGTCAGTGATTGCTATGGCTTCCCTTAAATAGAATCAAACGTATTGGTTGTCTTGCATAACATCATCTTTAGCTTTGGATAAGTTCAAATTGATGATATATGTGTGAAAAAATAAAAAACAAACTATCATTTTAACTGTTCAACAGCCCCTTATTGCTTTTTTCAAACCATTGTGAACTGACCAATTCAAACAGTGAAAAACTCCAATATTTACAGAAAAAATATTCATGAGTAATCTTTTGCGCTGGCTATCTCGAAAGTAACGCACTTGAAAGTGTTGTCAATAGAGTGCCGGTGAACACTTACCTATCATTTATCATATAGATTCGTTGCGAAAGTATTGTAAGAATCAGCTTTAACGAATTTCGCTGGATTTTCAAGAGCATTACCCTCTTTATCTTTCGACAATGCTTCAAAGTGCGCCATACCACAGTTAATTTTCGCTTGTTCAGACGCTCTTAAATCATCAGAGAAGATACTGGCTTTCGTTTCTACTACAAAGTAGAGCTGCTCACCCATACCATCTTCTTTGTCTATTAACACTGCCCAATCAGGGTTATAGCTACCTAGAGGTGTATCAATTTTGAACCAAGCAGGAAGCTTTGCATAAAGCTTAACATCGTTCGATTCTTCAAGTTTTGCAGCAAACTCTATCTCTGTATCTGAATCACAAATGATGTAATCGTAAACAGACTTTCTCGCTTCAACCATGTTCTTAATATAGCCTGTTAACTCTTCTTCTTGGAACAACTCTTGAGCATAATAATCTTCATCACCAATACGGTGATAAGTAATACCATCCACAATTGCAAGGCGCATTTGTTTACGGATCACTTCACTCGCCAATTCAATGAATCGTTGAGGGTTGTTCTTGAATGCTTCAAGTTTATCACTCAATCCAATCAAGATTTGAACGACCGTCTTACGTGTTAGGTTCGTGTTCGACTCTAGGTAAGTTACAACATCAGGCAACTGGAAGTTTCGATTACGGTAGTATTGAATCTTTGACTGTTCATCAAACGTTTCAAGTTCCGCCTCTGTTACCGCAACTTTGACCTTCTTGTATTCAAATTTCGCACTTGCTACCGTAACGGAGGCACGAATTTCTTTGATACACTTTTCAATCAACTCAGCAACACTAAAATCAACTCGATAAGTCGTTTTGTATTTGATGCGATCCCAAAGAGCCTTGAAGTCCTCGCCTAGAACAACCTGTTTACCGTTATCTTCACGCAGAGTTGCAGTCGTCTTCTCTTCGTGTTTTTTAATACTCAAGCCTTTAGAAACTTTGGTTAAAGTCGCTAAAATTGCATCAGTGTATTCCTTTACACTTTCAGGAAGACTTAGGGTGTTATCCGCAAGATCAGCTTTGAGTGAATCTAGGATTTTGCCGTGCTTGTCAATGTAACCTTTGTCGGTTAAATGCTGATATATCTCTTCTGACTTTTTAGCACCAAGGAACTCTTTTTTATCAAGTTCCTTCGAAATAATGATATTAGCGAACTGATGCTTCTCAATCGCACCGAACTTGATACCTTCTTCTTTCTCAATCTCTTTTTGAAGCTCTGATACAAACTGCTCGTAAGACTCGTTCGCCATAACAGTCAGTGTATTGACTTCAAAACCGTAAGGAACACGCTCACCTGATTGATCAACAGCCAAACGCAAACCTCGACCAATCTCTTGTCGTTTCTTCATCACAGAGTTGGTTTCATTCAACGTACAAATCTGAAAAACGTTAGGGTTATCCCAACCTTCTTTTAGTGCTGAGTGACTGAAGATAAAGCGTAGCTTTTCATCAATAGATAGTAGCTTCTCTTTATCTTTCATAATCAAGTTATAAGCAGATTCATCAGCCGCAGTTTTACCACCTTCACCATTTGCCGCTAGTTTAGATTCAGTGAAAAGTGGATTACCTGCCACATCCTTCTTCTTGTCTTGAGCAAAATAGCCGTTATGAACCGAACTAGCTAGTTCCTTTAGAGCTTGTTCATTGATTACTGGTTTACCTGAGCTATCCTGATCCCACACAAACGGGTACAAGATACGATACTTTGGCTTTCTAAGTTGTTGAGTAAACTCTTCTTCAAACCATTGTGCAAATTTGCCCTGAAATGGCACACCGTCTTTCGTATAGCCTCGGTAGTTCGCTACCTTGTCTATGAAGAACAGGCTTAGGACTTTAATCCCTTTTTGGCTCATCACTTTTGAATAATCCATAGGGTTAACGCCAGTCGTGATCTTTTTGAAGAATTTAAGCTCTTTCTCTAAATGCTCCTCAACGGTTTTGGATATCTGCAAACGCTTATAAGTGTCTTCATCAACTTCACCAATTGCCTGTCCTAGACTGATAATGTCGTCACGGCTAGTAAAATCGATATACTCACTACCTTCTTCACAATAGATGTCGTTGATAACATAACCTTCGTAAACAGTTCGTCCACCAGAAGCTTCAAACAAATCTGTTCCACTTCTAACCGTGATGACCTTACGTGGCTGTAGCTTGCCCGCTTTCGTTTGAACGTCAATCTCTACTTTCGCTATAATTGGCGATTTCTTGTTATCAACACTAATCAACTTGATATAGGCTTGGTTGTAATTGTCCTGAACAGCTAAAGAAGCCACTTCAATCTGTTTAACAAGTTGGCGAGAATAAGCATCAATTGAGTCAAGTTTGTAGAGCAAGTTAAACTTTTCTGTCAACGTTGCGGAATATCGGAACGTGCATAATGGGTTTAAGCTGGCAATCGCTTTTTTACGGTTAGCTGTAGAAGCAACTGACTGAGGTTCATCAATCAATACAACAGGATTAGTCGCTTGAATGAACTCAATCGGCTTCATACCGTTCAATCGATCATCAGTTCGGTGAATCAAGTTGGCTGTAGTCTCTTTCTCTGGGTCGGTGAAAGACTTACTAAATGCGTCAATGTTGATTACCATGATCTGAACATAATCATTCGTTGCGAAGTTTCTCACCAATTCACGCTTTGATGAGTCGTATACAAAGTAATCATACTGAACGTTCTTATACTCTTTCCTAAAGTGCTCTTCAGTGATTTGCAGAGATTTATACACCCCCTCTTTAATCGCTACGGACGGAACAACGATGATGAACTTGGTAAACCCATATTTTTGATTCAGCTCGAACACACTACGTAGATAAACATAGGTTTTACCCGTTCCCGTTTCCATCTCGATAGTAAAATCGAGACTTGGCAGAGCTTGTTTTGACGTTTCAGTTTGCGGTAAGCCATTTACAAGCTGAACATTTCGAGTATTTTCATACATCTCTTCTGGTAAAAGAGTAAGAGCATTCGCTACGCCAATGTCATTGTTTCTAGCAAATAGTCCCAACTGTTCATTAGTCAGGGCATTGGATGAAACAGAAAAGTTCGATTGGAACATTTCCTGCCCTTCAAACACGCCTACGACTGCATTAATCGCATCTTTCTGATGAGTTAGATCAGGATCAAACTTTATCTTCATTTCAGACATAATTTATCCCCTAAATACTCTTAACATCTTCGATGCCAGCTTGTTTCAAAATTTGAATAGCGTTGGTCTTAACTCGATCATCTGAAAATCCTTCATCTTTGAAGACAACTTGAGTCGTTTCAGGATCGTATTCATCTTTTAGCTTGGCGATACCTTCAACCGTTTCGGTTGAAATTTCATCATCTAAGCAAACAATCAAAGCCCCAGCACCGACAACAAATACAGTTTTGCCATTCACAGTTTGAGTTTCTACAGGCGTGGTTAATTCATAGCCATATTTGAGGAAGATTTCATACAAAACATCTTCACTTGAACGACCATCTTTGATTGATTTGGTAGCTTGTTGCAGCACTTGTTCTAGATTCTCAAAGTCTGCTTCCCAAGGACGAACATTTGTCTCGTCAAGTTTAAAAGTTTTATAGCCTAAATAATTAGCTGGCTGATCATCAACCTTGAAGCTAATAATAGCTCTCTTTAAACGTTCTCGACTAATTTCTGCAATATTTTTATAGCCCGTTCTCTTAGCTTCTGATTTATCTGTACATGGTTCAGGTAGTTGAACCATAATAAAACGCCTATTCCCCCCATCTTCTATATTTTTTTGCATTGTCGCATGCCCTGTCGTTGAAGAGCCTGCAAAAAAATCTAGGACGATATCATTCTCACTCGTATTTGTAGCAATAGTAAGCATCTGCTTAATCAATGTTGTCGGCTTAGGTGTATCAAATGGCGACTTCGCATTAAATAAAGCTTTAAGCTCTTTATTTGCTGCATCATTATGCCCAACCTCTTCGAAACTCCACCACGTTGTTGGAACGCGACCTTGCTGAACTTCATTTAAATACCTTTTTAACTGCGGAGCACCGTTGCCATCTTTTCCAAAATATATACGGTTCTCGGACAACCATTGCTGCATCGTATCTTGACTGGCACGCCAGCAACTGCCTTCTGGAGGGAAATATTCTTTTCCTGTATTTGGATTAACAATCGGATAAACACCACTTTGTGAAAATGAACGTACTAATAAATTATCAGAACGCCATAAACCTTTACCATCACAGTCATCATGCTTATAAGGTTTGTTTTGCTCTTCAGTTCTTGGTAATAAATTTCGCTCAAAGTCAGCCCCCTTTCTATAAGCAAGAATGTGATCATGCATATTTGAAAAACCTTTCGCATCATTTGTTGCTGCATATTTTTTCTGCCATACAATATTTGCTAAAAAATTATCTTCACCAAAAACTTCGTCACATAATTTCCGTAGATTACTAACCTCTACATCATCAATTGAAATAAATATAGCACCATCATTTCTTAATAAATTTCTTGCTAACTTTAGTCTAGGATACATCATGTTCAACCAAGATGTATGGTAACGTCCTGACGATTCAGTGTTTGCTGAAATATTATTTCCACTACCGTCAACTTGCCCAGTCTGTTCAAAATAGTGTTTTAGATTCTCGTGAAAGTTATCTTTATAGACAAAATCTTTACCAGTGTTGTATGGAGGGTCAATGTAAATCATCTTCACTTTTTTGTGGTAAGACTTTTGAAGTAGCTTCAAGACTTCAAGGTTATCCCCCTCAATAAACAAGTTCTCGGTTGTATCCCAATTGACGCTTTCCTCTTTGCAAGGGCGAAGCGTACCTGTAGAAGGCGTTTGAGCGATTTGTCGAGCTTTTGTTTTTCCATTCCAAGTAAAATTGTAACGTTCTTCTGAATCATCAATCTCGTCACCTAGCACAGCTCTTAGTGCTTCAAAGTCGACTTTACCCTCAGAAAATGCATCAGGGAAAAGCTGCTTTAGCTGCTCGATGTTTTGGTTAGTTATGTCTAGGCTTTTTGCTTCTGGACTGCTGCCCGTGATCTTTTCTAGCTTTTGCTGCTGTTCTTGGCTCATTATATTCATTACCTATTTACAGTCGGGGTTGACGCTAATCTGCTCTTCCACCTGAAATCTAGTTTTTCAAAATTTGTGTAGTTCGACTCTTCTTATGCCAATTGAGACGTGATTACTGAAATCGCTTGTTTAACTTTTCTTGCTTGTACATTGAGACACATTTTCTCATTCATTTGCACCTCTTTCATTAGCTTGTTTCGAATGTTGCTTAACTCACTTTCAAGTGACGCTAACTGTTTAAGAAGTTGTGTCTTTTCCTCATTGCTCCTGTCTCGGAACGAAGGTTCTTCATAGTTATCGACTGAACTCTTATGTGATGAAAGTTGTCCACTGTTAGCAATATCGTTATTGCGGCTGTTTTGGCTAACAAAACGACCTGAAATATTACTTATTTCAAGAGCAATGAGCTTAGAGATGAAGTCTTGATAAAGCTCATAGTAGTTAACTCTAGATACATTTTTCAGAGAAAAATCATTCAAGAATTCGTGCTCATTGTCCTTCAACGTTCCAACATTGAACCATTGGCTATTGTAAATGTGCTCAATGACCAATTTTGAACTGTCTGCTTGATTGATACGCTTATCTGCTAGGCAAATCGCAACTTCACCAGTTAGCTCTAGCAGCAAGATAACAGGATATGGGATCACTGTATGGAAAAGCTTTGCCACTTTTTTTATTAATGAATACTTCAACTTCCTTTGGTTTGTAGGGGGATCTTTTAGACTGACTTTAAGAACAGCCACCTCGATATACTCTACCGTTTCGGTAACATAAGTAGGTATATTAAAGGTTTCAGGCTTGAGGGTGTTCACCCATTCAACGGATTGAATGACATCGTTAACCAGCTTCTTATCACTACTTGAGAGATCATTATTCTCCAGTATCATCTTTTTAGTGATTCTTGTTCCAAGGAAAGTTGAGTCTGGTAAGGCTAGGTGTTCATATATCTTGTCGAACAAATTTCCCTTACCTAAACAAGAAGCTCTAAAATCTATGACATCATTCATTGCCTCACTCCTACAGAATGACCATATAGCTAACGACTTCAAAATCATTCACATCTTGCGAGCTTGACGCTGATAAAACCGTTCCGCCTCGGCTAAACAAACTTGTTGCACCGATCTCTTCACTTTTACCTGCGATATTTTCAACAGCTTTACTGAGAAGGTTCTGGTAATGGTTCATTTTCATTCCCTTTTGCGTTCGCTTCTCAAACTCTTGATAAGCGTATGCGGAATCTTCAATAGCTTTGAACTCAGAGCCTAGCTTCTTGCATAAATCGAGAATCTGTTTGGCTTGGGTAAATGAAAAAAATACCTCTTCTTCATCAGACACATAAACGAGATAGTAAGGAGCGAGTGAATAACTCTCTTCCACCTTAACTTTCCCTTTGATGTCTTTCAGACAGAAAATCACTCCTGACTGAATTTCATCTTTAAGCCCTACAAATTGGCTAGACTCTGATTCAAACGATTCTTTGTTGATAAAAACGGGTGAACATAGCCCAAACGGAGCTTGATCTAAAGCTTCAGTGTTATTTTTTGATTTATCACTGAGGAAACTGGATAGATCCATTCTAAAATCATTCAGTGTTAAGTCGGTTATTGAAACACCGCCTGAGATTTCTTCTAGGTCAACTACAGCGTTTTGAAGCTGCTCTAGTTGCTTTCTGCGGTACTCTAAGTCATTCATTCCCTTGTTAAGCTTAGGATCTTGCTCGATAACATTCTCTTCACCTGTTGCTGAAATGTCGAGTAATACCATACGCCCACTCACCCTAGCCTCTAGGTTGATGTACTCGTCCAACTCCATATTTGGCCAGAAGTTCACCAGTTGAATTGTGTCGTTGATCGAGCCTAAACGGTCTATACGTCCAAAACGTTGAATAATACGAACTGGGTTCCAGTGAATATCGTAATTAATCAGATAATCACAGTCCTGTAAGTTCTGACCTTCGGAAATACAGTCCGTTGCGATCAGTATGTCTACCTCTTCCTTGTACTCTGGGAAGACCTTTTCACGCTCTTTAGATCTAGGCGAGAAATGCGTCAGCAAACTATTCAGATCAGTTTTGAACTTCTTACCATCAATGCCACGTAAGGTTGTGTCTGTGCGTTGACCTGTGACTAATGCAGAATGTAAACCCAAACTTTGATAAGCCCAACTGGATATATTTTCGTATAGATACTCTGCGGTATCGGCAAACGCTGTAAAGATAATGACTTTCTTGTTAGTGCCGTTGTATGGCTTTTCACATTTTTCAAGATACGCCTGTTTCAACATATCGAGTTTTGCATCACGGTTAGAGTCGATACATTTTGATTCACGAACAATCTCTTGCAGAGAGACTCTGTCAGCTTCTAAGTCTTGTGAAAATCTTACTAAATCAAGATCTTGAATCCTTACCTTGGTTTTATTTCCGATGATATAAGGAGCGAGTTCAGGCGAATCAAACTCAAGATCATCAATCTCTTCGATAGGCGGTGCAACGAAATCTTCTGTCAAATCATCGGTCAATGTGGGGCGGATATTAGTGTTAAAGTTATGGATTTTTGATAGTAACGCTTCTACTTGTGCCAACACTTTTTCTGACGTGAGAGTGAATGAATGGATCGAGCTTTCCATTCGTTTTAAAAGGTTAATACGGATAAGGTGAATCAAACTCTCTTCACGGTCGACTTGTTTGAATACACTTTTACCGCCTTTTACCTCTTGGTCATAACGTCTTGCGTATTCCGCTTTCTTATCCATTCGCACGTATTTCATTGGCGAATAAAATGCCAGCGATAGCCTACGGATCGTCTTATTTACTTCTTCCAACGGTGGGAATTGGTTCTGAAGGTCAATAGAAGGCTTCAAGTTGATAGGTAAAAGCCGTGTAGGGAATTTACCTATGTCCTCTGTTCCGTAGTATTTCTCGATATGTTTACGGGAGCGAGCAATTGTGTAAATATCCAGTAGTTTGAAATAATCAAAATTCATCGAGTCCAAAAGATCTTTCGATGTGCGAGTATCCGGATCTTGTTCAGCCCAACGAGCAAAACGTGATTGTGCTTGCCTTAAGGTACTTTCAATGCTGTTAATACCATGATCAATAAGTGCTTGGTCGTTTGCTTCTGTGATGAAAGCGACTTGATTCTTCATATCATTCAAACGGTTATTCACTGGCGTAGCTGAAAGCATTAACACCTTAGTTTTTACACCTGCTTGTATAATATCTTCAAGTAAACGCTGATAACGGTTACGACCATCTTTTTTAGGGTTGTTGTTGCGGAAGTTGTGAGACTCATCAATCACAACAAGGTCATAATTGCCCCAATTAATCGTCTCTAGGTTTATATCACCCGAATAACCAGTATTACGGCTCATATCGGTGTGATTCAAAACGTCGTAGTTGAATCGGTCATTTGCTAGCAAGTTGCGCTTGTCGTTTTGGGTATAAATAAGCCAGTTGTCACGCAGTTTCTTAGGACAGAGCACAAGAACCTTGTCGTTGCGTAATTCGTAGTATTTGATGACAGCAAGAGCTTCAAACGTTTTACCAAGACCAACACTATCCGCGATGATACAGCCGTTAAAATGCTCAAGTTTATCTATTGCCCCAAGAACACCATCCCTTTGAAATTTATAAAGCTTGTTCCAAACAATTGTATCTTTAAAGCCTGTTTTCGTTTTTAAGATGCTCTCTTCTTGGAGATCACCCACAAAGTCTTTGAAGATGTTATATAACGTGAGGAAATAAATAAACTGAGGCGTGTTATCTGCCGTAAGTTTTGATAGTTCTGCTTTCAATTGCTCCTTAGCATCAACCACTTGACCTTTACTGCTCCATACACGATTAAAGAACTCAAGCAACTCTTTAGCTTGCTCAAAGTGAGCAAGGCTTATCATATCAAAACCATTTGTCGCAGTTAGACCAATCCCTTGTCCGTTAAATTGAGCACCGCTAATGGCTAATGAGTTCGACGATGAAACGTGCGTGATGTGTTGATTAACAGCCCCTGCTTGTTTCACCAAACGTACAGAAACGTTTCCCTCTATCCAACGAGCAAATTCTTTTGCTATGGCTTTCTGATTTAGCTGATTTCTGAACTTGTTTTCTAGTTCAGAACCATTGAACGAACCGAAAGGTGATGTGACGTTGAGAGAATCGAAGCCTTTCGCCTGTGAGAATAGCAAACGTGCCGACTCTAACTTGTCTAAGGAATCTTTGAGATGATCAAAAGCATAGATCGAAAAAAGCCCCGTCATGACGGAAAGCTTATCGTTATATTGAATAGAATCAGTGAGTGTATCTGAGACTTTAGTTGTTACATTATCAATGAGCATCTTACCACTAATCTTTTTTCTAACTATACAATAAAATCTTATTGCCATGAGTTACAACAAACTTAAAACCTAGTATACCAACTTGATGGTTCTATTGCTTCCGACTTCAAGTATCTACATATTTCATTATAAAAAATTGGTATGTAAGGTCAGCGAGTTAGACCTAACCAATTCTGATAGGCTCAGCAATTGAGAGGATATGGGCAAAGCACTAAAGGAACAACGATCCGGGTATTGCATTTTTCACTGTATTTAAAGAATTGACTACAAACTGCTCATTCTATTTTTAATCACCTCTTCCATCCAAACATCCACTTCACTCTCCACCCAAGCTACTGCTCTATCCCCCAAACTCACCGATTCGGGGAATTCCCCGTCATTCATCTTGCGGTAAATTGCCGAACGGCTCAGTGCTGTCTTTTCGATTACTTCTTTTAGCTTTAAAAATCTCATGGGACGTTCTCCTATGTCTGTGGTCCTCATGGGATAAAGCGATGGCGTAAAAAAAGACGGTGAGGTGTTAAGCCTTGTCGCATCAAGGCTTAATCAAAAAATTATCAGGCATATGTCATTAACGTGTATCCCGTTAATGAACCTCACTCGGAGTCTGATATGACCGATTACACAAAAGAACAGCGCTATCAAGAAAACCAAATACTTGAACATGCCGCTGAGATACTTGCTCACCGTTACGTGCGCGGTGATGCACTCACCAATCCTGATGCCACTAAGGAGTACATTCGCTGCAAACTGGGAGCCTATGAGCGAGAGGTATTTGCCTTATTGCTACTGGATAACCAAAACCGACTGATTGAGTTTAAAGAGCTGTTCCACGGCACCATTGATGCGGCCAGTGTCTATCCGCGAGAAGTGGTGAAAGTGGTGCTAGAAGTGAATGCCGCGGCCGTGATATTGGCCCATAACCACCCTTCAGGGGATGTAACGCCGTCACAAGCCGACAGACGCATTACCGGAAGGTTGAAAGATGCTTTATCGCTGGTGGATGTGCGAGTGCTGGACCACATTGTGGTGGGTAAAGACAGTGTTTCTTTTGCTGAGAGAGGTTGGTTATGATTGAACAACGTTATGGCGACATTGAACTGGATGAAGCCCTTCACCACTCACTAGAGCAATTGATGGCTCGCTACTGCATTTCAGAGTCTGCTGAGCGCATTGTGCTGAACTGTCGCCAAAAAAGTTATTACTTACACCGACAAGGATTGCACCCGATTGAAGTGCAGTTTAAACGTGAGTCGCCATCCAGTGATTGGCAGGTGGTGTGCTTTGCCAGTTTTTCTTATCCCAATGAAAGCAGTATCGCGGTTGAACCTGAGCTCTATTTCCATCTAGTCAATCGTTGGTGCTATCAACCCGATTCGGGGGCCGCTGACTTATCTCACCCTGAGGTACTTGAACTGCTCATGGTGTGGATGAAAGCCTTTGCTCGCCACCTTTCACGTAACGTGTTTGATGAGATGCAATTAACCATGGTCCGTGAGTTTTAGCGCCGCGCCTATTTTCTCTTTATTTCCTTTTTCTTTTTCGACTTCATCCTGACCTAAGGAGGTCTTACTATGTCTCAGTTTACCTTCACATCCTCCATCTTACCGATTTCAGACAAACTTCATGCCTTACTGAGTGAGCAACTCACCAAGCAGTTAGTCAATGACAACACAGGCAGTCTCGCGGCCAGTCGTTATCTGGTGTTCAACTTTCGCGATAAAAGCTACAGCGCTGAAGAAGGCGGTTTTCATCCGGTTGAGATTGGCATTTGCCATACCACCAGCGGCGATTGGAGCATCGAGTACATCACTGATTTTGCCTACATCGGAAATTACTACCCAGAGCTTGAACGAAGCTTAGATTTTGATTTTCGTGTCGGTGAGTTCTTTGTCGCTCATCGAGGTTGGTTGCCCATTCAAGGCTGTCGTGATGCCAAAGAGCTGTACCAGTTATGGGAAAGTAATTTTCTGGCTTACGTCGATATGGACGCCTTTGATGAGATAAACATCACCGCTCAATAATCAAAAGGTAGCCCATGAACAAACATTCCCCATCACTACGCCGAACGCTGTCTTTGCTCTTGCTGCAAGTCATCACTAAAGGCGGTCACTATCTTCACGCTCAATACCAAAAGGCTCTCGATGAGGTGAAAGAGCACAGTGACCATGACTTATTTGAGCTAGTTCGAACCAGTTCATCAACACAGGCACTGCGTTGGGCGGCCGTGCGCGAACTGCTAAGCCGCGGTTATCTACTCAAAGAAATCCGTCAAGAAATGCAGTAATGCGCCGCAAAATGCCAACTCAATCACAGATATGCAACCTCTCCACTGAGCGAGACAGGATATGTCTCGCTCATCCATACCCTAGCCTCATTGCAATAAGGACCCGTTAAGACTGTGTGGCCACCAGTCTTCGTTTAACCCCTATCCGTGACATTCACTGAAGCACAGCGCTCAGTGCGTGTGGCTGGGTAGACGAAAGTTGGTGATGCCATGCAACCCTCAGACTACACACTCTCAACCGATGAGCACTTTAAGCTCATCTTTGAAATCTATTCACACATTCCGCGACTGCGAGAAATTTCGGCTGAAGAGCTGCGAGTTCGCTTATCCGAGCTGGGCGTCAATCGTACTAAGCGCACTATTCAGCGCTACCTCAACGTCATCATGTACTACCCCGACTATTTCCAAGTCGAACGGTTTGAACGTGCGCGTAACAGCTACACCTACAAGCGTAAATACCACAACAAAGTCTCGTCTGCTTCATGGGAAACAATGCTGCTCGGACTGTGCTTTTCATCGGTGAAAGGTCTGCTGCCTGCTCACTTTGAGCAAGGCATTCACGAAACTTTTATGCCGCTGCAAATTGGCGATGTGATGGAGCCTGCCAAAATTGAGGTGCGTCTTGCGCTGCCTAAGCAAGACGACTACGACTTTGATGTGTTCGAGCGGCTCAGCCAAGCCATTAATGCTAAGCGTCAGGTTCGCTTAACACTCATTGATGACACCCAGACAGACTACCTCACCCCACTCGGCCTGATTTGGGAAAAAGGCATGCTCTACCTTGTGTACGAACACAAACACGATCGTGATGTACTCGCCTTCTCCGACATCATTCAGGCGGACATATCCACCTTCACTTTTGAATACCCGAGTGACTTCTCACTCTCCGATACGGTTATTCCCACTCAGCGATAAGTTTGCTGAGTTACTCCTATTTTTCATCATTCAAGGACACCATTATGCAATCATTCAAATTGAATACGGTGCTACTAGCATTGGTCACTGCCAGCTTAACCGCATGCGGAGGCGGCAGTAGCGACAGCAATAACACATCAGGCAGTCAAGCCGACCTCACGGGCGTGGCCATTGACGGCTATGTCGAAGGAGCTACCGCCTTCGTCGACTACAATCTTAATGGTCAGTTAGACGACAACGAACCTTCGGCACTGACCGACCAAAATGGTCAGTTTGAATTTTCAGGTGTAGACGGTGTTTGCGCCGATTACGCGCCAATTGTTATTAATGTTCCTGTCGGCGCTTACGATTCCGACTATGGTGTGGTCAGCGAAGCCTATCAACTCACCTTTCCACCTAAGTTTTCATCAAACTACAGCAATGACATTTTGAACACGACTCCATTCACCACCGTGATTTGGAATGCGATTAAAACTGAGCTCAGTAAACTTGGTACGGAGGGTTGCCAAGCACTAGCCGCCAATTCATCCCTGCAAGGAAAAATCAAACAGCGCGTTGCCGAGCAAGAGTACCGATTAGCAAACCGCTATAACATTGCAGTCAGTGACTTATATGGGGACTTCATTAAACAAGGTAATACCGCTCAGCATCAATTGGCTCAGTCGCTCACCGTAGGACTGGCGAAAGCGTATGAAGAAACTCGCGCTTTTGAAGCCCTTTACCCCGATGCTCATGTTGCGTATGTGGAGTATTGGCTAGGTAATCCTGCCTCCGATGACATCAGTGTGGCGGATACTTGGTATCGCAAAGAGTATGTCGGTCACCCTGAATACGCACAAGAAACCGTGTATCAAGTCAGCAATGATTTAGACACCATTGTCACCATGACGCACTACCTAAAAACCAATACCACGCTTGGTCAGTACAATGACAGTGAGACGTTTGTGGTGATGGATGAAGATACTTTGAACAGCTACCCAAGCTCGGCTTATCACTGCACCAAGCAACTGCGAGCCAATCAAAAAGGCAATACGGCTGGGCAAGTCTATTATGAGTTTGCGATAAACGCGCAAGGAGGTGTCAATGATGCGGCAGAATGTGAAGCGCTCGATATCGATGCCAATCGTTCAGGTACGCCGCTCACAGCGATGACAAAAGACCAATACGGTCGTTACATCACTTACGCTCAGTTTGATTTTGAGCCGGGAGATAACGCCAATGTCGATGGTTTGAACTACGCGCTGACTAATCAACTGATTGATGCGCCTACCGCCTTTGATGGGGTCAGCACTATCAGTCCAGAGATTGACTTAACTGAAGGATATGGCGCGCTCAGTTGGATACGCACGGCTTGGGAATATCTAAACGATGGCAGCATGATTTACACAGAGCATCGCTCGACTGGGCTATGGATAGTGACCAACACTGCGGCCAATGGTACCTATACCGTTTCGTGTGGTATGGATAAAACCAATCTCGCAGTGATGGATATGTCTAGCTGTCTAAACCTAGTTGGCCATTAATCGTCATTCGTTAACTGCCAAGGTGGGAAATCTCCCACCTTTTTTTGTGATATCTTTCACAAGTCCTACCCGACACTCTCCTCCCAGAAAAAGCAAGACACGATATGTCGCACTCATCCGTAAGCTGGTGGCAACCCCATAGCTAATACAACGGAGCCTCCCTATGCCGCAATCCCTCAGTGAAGTCGACGTACTCCAACGCGCCCTAGCCTATAGTCCTGAAGAAGTCCTTCCTATTCTGGAATACCTTAAAATCAGCGAGAGTGAATGCCAGTTTAAACCCGATTCCTTACGGCAAGATGCTCAGCGTATTGCTTGGCACCTACGTAAAGCAGGCAGTAATACCCTTGCCACCACGACAAGAATGGCAAAGAACAAACTTAAAGAAGCCTTAGGAAAAGACACGGACGACGATGTCGCCAGTTATCGAGCAGTCGTGCTCGATGTAGCCCAAAAAATTGGTGTGAAGCCAAAAATCGAACTTGATGATTTGTTTCCAAGTGAAGGCAGACCGAGCTTTATGGGCAGTGAAAGGGGATTTGAACGATTCAAACGTGACCATCCTGATGAATGGCAAACTTACACATTCGTCAAAACGGACGAGGTCATGCAGCGTATCAGCGACACACCATCCACACTGAAAGAATACACCACTGAGGAACTTGAGCAGAAAATCATAGAAAAGCTCTTCACGGACGCTTTTGAGCACATGAGTGACGCAGAGAAAAAAGCCTGCATAGAGAGCTTAGGGTTATCACATGCCGAAGTACCGATTGGAGGCCCCGCTCTACTGCTCATTCAAGCACTACTTAAAAAGTATGGCGGATTTGCCGTCTATAAATATTCCATCATCGTCGCGCATTGGCTCAGCAAAGCCATTATTGGTAAAGGGCTTCCTTTTGCCGCAAGTCCAATGATAGCGAGAGCTGTATCATCTTTTTTAGGCCCTGTTGGATGGACAGCGAGTGGAGTATGGGCAGCTAGCGCTCTCGCAGGTCCGGCCTATCGCAAAACCATTCCAGCAGTGCTTCACATTGCAGTCTTAAGGCAGATCGTCCTAAACAGAATTAGTATTGGCGTAGTCGGTGATGGTTCTGTAGGGAAAGATGCCTTCTTTAATGCCGTGTTTGGGTTAGATACACAAAATGTTGATCCGATTGCTGGCGCGACCAGTGAAGCCGAGCTCTATCCACTTGATGAAGATTACGCGATTAACTTAATCAACTTTCCGGGCTTTAATGACATTAGTCCATCGGTTAATAGTCTGACTCACGAACATTTACATAATGTCGATATCTTTGTCATGGTCGCAGATCTTGCCAGAGGCGTTTCTGATATTGATGTACAAATCTTAAATAAACTTACTCGTTTTAACAGACCGATTTTAGTGTGTTTGAATAAATCGGACATGGTGCGCCCAAGAGATCTGGAAAAATTGCGTGAAACAGCTAAGCAAAGATTGGCAGGCGTGACATTAATAGAAACGGCCTTTGACCCAGATGATCGTCTCCACCCTGATGGTCCGATTGGCACACAGGATGTCTTTAGCTGGCTGAAAGCACAACTAGAGGCTCAAGGCAAAGATGCTCAACATTTTTCCACCTTTAGTCCAGAGCACAAATAGTAAATCGAATACAGTCAACAGATGGGGGAGCCAATCCCCCCTTATTCAAACAAAGTGCTCAGGTCGTTCCTAACACACAACAAAAACATTAAATAACAACAACTTACAACAATATCCATTTACAAAAACCATTCTTACCCCTGCTGATTTAACCATGAAATATCGGCTCTGCACTCTAAAACCTGAGCTAGTTCACAAAAGCTCATCAATCAATCTCAGTGAGACAGCCTATGTCTCATTCATTCGTATTCTAACGTCAACCCACTATCATGCTTTCAGACGAGAGCGCTAAGGACAAATTATGAGTAAAGGCAATGTATTACACCACCTTGACGAAACCGCTCTAAAAGAGCATATCTCTCGTCGAGAATCATTCACGCTCACCAACGTGAAGAACTTCTCTCAAACCGTGAAGAAAATTGAAGACCTAATAGAACGTCAGGGACTGAAATGTCGTGTGTATACCGCTGGGCGTTCCGCAACTATGGTAGCCGCATTAGCATCAGGTCCTGCGGTCATTTTTGGACTGGCTTCAGCCGCCTCAATCGCTGCACACAAGTTGGCAACCTTGAACCCTGATTATGAAATTACCAAGTATCCTCTGTCTGACAAACTGGAAGTGAACTACAAAAAATAACGCTATAGAGAAATAGGCCACCAGCCAACTACCTTATCGGTGAGCCTATCTCTTCAATTTTTAAAGTTAATGAGCTTCTCCTTCTAATTCCTCTTTTGCCAATCTATAGGCTAAATCTAATTCTGGAGACGAACGCAGTTTGCGAACATCAACGAACTTTTTGCTACGCTCTTCGTCCACTAACTGCCAAAGCTGACGGTAGGCCACTGGCTTCTTATCCGACTTACGCCAACCTCTTCTCTTCCAATCATCTAGCCATTCGTTATAACCACGCACACAGAAATCGCTGGTACTGTAAATGACATCGTCATCAAATGCGTAACGTAAAGCCTCGACAATAGCAGTAAGCTCTAACTCCGTACTATCAACGTTACGATCCACCAGCACAGTAAAACTATCAGCTAATTGATGTTCTTCATCGTAAATAGCAACTCCGACTGCTCCTTGAGTTTTATCTTTATTGACCGAAACACCAATATAAAGCGTGTAATGTGATTGAGTCATGACATGTACCTTCTTAATTTAATGAGTCACGTTATTGCTCCTCTTCAACAGATAAGAACCTGAGGTAAAAAAAGAAGGTACTGAATGTTTGAACTGGGATATTTGGTAGGACTAGTTATCGTCGCGAGTAACCAAAATTTCGCTTACGGTTACCAAAGTGTTTGGTATCTTCTTTTGCCAAATAACTAACATGCTTGAACAGGTCATCAAATGCATCGTCAAAGTTCTCAGAATGACGATCTAAACGATGGATCACTACGCTATCTTTCCTCTTGTCCTTTGAGAAATACACCAGTCCGTTAGCCTCGTCATAATCAACACCAACGACTCTAGCCCATGCCTCGACGATAAATCCGCCTAAATTCTCTGGATGGGATAGAGTTTTACCCAACCAGTTGAATCTGTCCTTATTAAAAAGCAGAGCGAGGTGGTAATGGTCATTGATCGACGTTGAGCGCTCTTTCACCCAAATACTTCGTACCTTACAAGGATGAACCCTCCCACCTTCTCTTTTCTTTTTCCGACCCGCATGATCGATCTGCGACTGTAATGAACGAATAAAGTCCGTCATTAAATAACCCAAATCTTCTCGCTCTCGAAGTTGGGGGAATTTTAGATCCACACGTAAAGCCATAAGGCGTGGATAATCATCCAATGCCCGTTCAATGGTATCGTGTATTTTCTCTAAATAATCAATACACAGAGGGCCATGTGTTGTTTGAATAGGCCTACCTAAAAAAGTACTTTTAGTTGTCAGTTTTAGGTTCTTATTTTTTCTAGATCGTACATTCATTTCTATCTACTCCCTTTAGTTGGTTCATAGATAGCCTTATGCCGTTATTTAAAATAAACATGCCAAACGATAGTTGTTTAATTAAACAACTATCGTTTGGCATGAAATTTATATATAACATTAATAATACTAACCAGACAGACATCGCCTAATTTTTCAACTTAATATCACAATCAATTTTAAGAGGTTAAATACAAAGATTTGATAAAAACTGAGTAAAACACCTTCGTAATGAACATATAATAGACAAAAATTAAACCAAGTTAGTTTCACATTAAAATATA